>NZ_JBDOBO010000073.1:0-10696 GCF_047723935.1 Gluconobacter sp. | reverse complement strand
ACCGCCAGCTTGTCGCGGATATTCGTAATGCCAGCGTAGAACTGGGCTCTTTGCCGGCGGAACAGCAGACCTCTTTTCTGATTACGGCCGGGGTAAACGCCCTTGAGGCCAGAGCCGCACTGGCTGGTGTCGCGCCCGCACCGCAGCCGGTCCCTGTTGCGCAACCCGCTCCGGCTCCTCAGCCTACGCCGGTCGTAGCGCCAGAAGCGTCCGTTGCAGTCCCTGAAGTTGTGTCAGAAAATGTTGCACAGGCTGGCCCGGCTGTCGCTCAGCCCGAGCCCGGTGTTGCGGAGCCGGTGTCTGCGGTTGCGGCGAGCGTTGTCGCCGAAAGCACCACGCAGGCGGCTTCTCATGAGGCGACAGTTGATCCGCGACAGGAGGTGGGTGAGACCGTGCGACCTGCCAGCGAGCCAGACGTGGACCAGGATGATCCCTCACACGGCCATGCTTCCATGAATATTCCGTTTGGTGACGAAAACGGTAATCCAGTCTCCCGTGCTGGCGAAGCAGTAGAAGCGTCGGGAGGAGAACCGAAGGCGCAAACCGCACAAGACGACAGCCAGACTTCCAGAGAGCAAAAAGCTCAAGCGGGTATTAGTGCGCAGCAGGAAAACGATATCCGCAATGAAGACATGAACAACCAACAGGAAGCCCAAAATACCCCCCCTGAGCAGCAGCAAGGGCCTCAGCAGAAGCAGGCGGAGCAGACCAACGGGCAAAAGGAACAAGCCAAAACTCATGGCCAAACTCAAAATTCGCAAGGCGAGCAATTAGAGCCCAAAGCTACATCTGTAGAACAGGCTCAGACCACGGCCCAAGCGCAGCCCAAACAGGCCCAACCGGCACAGGCTCCTGTGGGTAGTCTGGCAGGGCATGCTGTGTCCAAGGTGGCCAATATTGCCAAATCGTGGTTAGCAAATCAGGCTGTCGCATCTGACCAGCGCCGGATCGATAGTCTGATCGCAACGGTAGACAGTGACATCCGTACAGCCGACACGAACTATCAGGATCTCAAACAGACCGCTGCGCCCTTTTTTAAAAAAATGGAAGAAACAGCCAGACAGGAAGGCGTTAAACCTGCTGCGCTGATTGCCAGCATGGGTGAGGGCGGCAAGCATCATGGCCTGTGGCAGGAGTTCGAGAAGCTTCGCCTGTCCGATGAACGGGTAGGCAAGGCTTACAGTAACCTGGGCCACACACTGCAGAATATGCGTCTCAACCTTGGCTCTCTGCAGAGTGAGGCCGCTGAACGCGGTGCGACCAACGCCCAGTCCGTTGTCGATGTCGAAGAGAGGGCCGGCCAGAAAGCCATGGAGATGGAGGACGTGCCCGGTCGCAATCCCGGCGAGAGTCTGATCAAGAACATCGGGGGCGCACTCGAACGCATCATGGAGAAGGTGAAGGCCCGTTTTTTGGCCCTTACCCAGGGACGTGAGCAGGGGCGCGATAACAGCCCGTCCATGGGAGCCTGAGCCATGCGCGGTGTGTCCAAAATGGCGCGGCTTTCGCCGCCACTGGTGGCAGCCTTACTTGGAGGGTTGGTTCTGCTTCACGCGGGGCCAGCCCACGCCACGAACGGGTTCGAGAATGTAAGCTGGGCAGACCTTGTTGCTGGTGATGACTGGTCTTCGCGAGTTCTCGATAGCCTGTTCCCGATGGACGGCACCGCGGATACGGCCACCGGCACCCTGCTGCAATGGTTTACCACCTTTGTCTCCATTATGGCGTGCTTCTGGATCATGTATTCCATCCTGGCGCAGATTCAGAAAACGGCTGAAACCGGGAAGGTGTTCTCCGCCAGTTTTGGCGGCTGGGTGCCAGTGCGTGCGGTCGGCAGCGTCATTATGATGCTGCCAGTCCTCAACGGATTTTCGCTCGGTCAAAACCTGATTGTGAATTTCGCCAAGGCTTCTATAGGCATGGCCACAATCGAGGAAAAAGTGGTGATGAAC
Source organism: Gluconobacter sp. (assembly GCF_047723935.1). Lineage (NCBI taxonomy): Bacteria > Pseudomonadati > Pseudomonadota > Alphaproteobacteria > Acetobacterales > Acetobacteraceae > Gluconobacter > Gluconobacter sp. Next base: position 8,744 of record NZ_JBDOBO010000073.1, on the reverse strand, counting down.
TCGGTGGGACCGCGGGCACTCCCTCTGGCAACGCCCATGATCCCGGGCTCGCGCCAGGTTGTGCTCGGTGTCATGGAAAGCGAGATCTGTCGGGCGTTGATCAACAAGGCCTCCAACAACCCCGTTCTTGTTCCTGAACCCACCATCATTGACGATGGCAATGGTACCCTGTCCCTCTCCTATAATATGACGGGCGGCAATGGCACGGCCACCCCAACTTGTGGGCTGATCTCCATCAGCACACCCGTTAAAACCGCGACCACGACCGAATACCAGAGCATTGATTTCAGTAGCGTCAGCAGCCAGCAAATCCAGTCCCTCAAAACGCTGGTGACAAATATCCGCTCCGGTTTACAGAATACCATAACCTCACTGTGGGAAACACGTGACGTTGCAACACTGGGGACACTCGACACGATCTTCGTCGCGCAGACGAACTACCTCAACGGGCAGTTGACAGGTATCGCCTCCAGCGTAGTTGCCGCAGTCAGGAATGCAGCCGGGTCAACAGCCAGTGACAATTCTGCGACCGCAGAACTCCGTTCCCTCGGCTGGACGGGACTTGGGGCTTATTATCTCGAAATTTCCCGCCTGAATGCAGAGGTCATTTCAGTGTCCTCGATCACCCCCGCTGTCGTAGCACCATCATGGGCCGGCACAGGCCCGTATCTGGGGCAGGACCTGCTGCCGTTCCTTCAGAGCGTATCCAGTTATCTCGGCAAGATGGATGCGACACTTCAGACTGCCGACGAGCCAGCTCCCAACAGCACATCACCCCGGCTGTATGCCAATGCCCGTGTCTCTTCAGATAGCACGGCGATCTGGACAAAGGTGCTGACTTACCTGAACTTCGGACCAGGCACGCTTGAACTCATCATGAACCATCTGGTGATGGGCAGCTCTGGCACGGATTGGGTTGATCCCCTTGGAGCCATGATCGGCATGGGGCATCTGCTCATCCATCTGGCCCTGACCGCCATTGCGCTGTCTGTGGCCGCAGGCAGCATGTCTCTCGATATTGGTGCGGGCGTTGCGTCCTTCGTCACGGGACAATGGGGCGCCACGGCTACCGCCGCTGCGGCGACCTTTTTAAGCGGAACGATTACCCGCCTGCTCCCGGTAATTTTTACGGCCTGCCTTTTTCTGCTCTCGGCAGGGGTCACATTGGCCTATGTCCTGCCGATGATGCCCTATCTGTACTGGATTGCCGGCGTTACGGGATGGTTTTTGCTGGTTGTCGAGGCTGTCGCTTATGCGCCTCTCTGGTTCCTTGCCCATATGACGTTCGCAGGAGACGGCATACACGGCAAAGGGGTGCGGGGTTACGAGATTCTTTTCACCATTCTCTTCCGGCCGGCGATGATGGTGATCGGTATGGTGTTCAGCTATACAATATTCTCAGCGTTTTCCTGGCTGCTGATGAAAAGCTTTCTGGTCGCCTCGACCTTTACGCTGGATCATGGCTATCTCACCGATAACTGGGTCGGCCTGATCGCCATGATCATCATGTATTCCGCCATGGAGATGACGACTGCGACATTGTCCTTCCGCCTGATCACCACATTGCCCCATCACATGGCCTCCATGGTCGGATTTGGTGCAGCCAGCCGTGTGGATGCGGAAGAATTCGAAAAATCCTCCAGCCGGCCGGTCGAGCAGGGAGCAGATACTGGTCGTCAGGTTGGCACACAATATCTCGAAGGATTGAAAGACGAGGCAAAAAAAAGTGGTGGCGGTGGTGGTTCTGGTGGTACTGTTCCCGCAATGGATACGACAACGGCTGCACAGGTGCGGCCCATTACACAGACCGATGTTTGAGGGCGTGACCCATGTGCAGTGATTTTGTAACAGCTGGTGCGTTAGGCGGTATTCGCGGATCACTCCGGCGGGTTGCCAGCGATCTGGAGCAGCAGAACCGCACGGTGTCATCTCTGGCCCAGCAGGTGCAGGTCGCCAACCACTGGCAGGTTACGGCTTTCAAGCTCCAGAAAGAAGTGGCTGACTGGAAAGCTTGGGGTAAAAACAACTTAGATTACCTATTAAAAGAAGAGCAGGTTTCAGCCGATCTGCGCCAGCAGCTCGCTCAGGCGCAGGAGGCCCTGCGGGTTGAGAAAGACCGAGGGTGGAAGAAACTGAACGAACTGAACGAGAGGTATAATAAGCTGGTGAGAGATTTCAATAAGCTGGCCCACTGTGTAAACACTGTCAAAGCTCAGCCGGCTAACGCTATTGCGCTCATCACCGCCCTTGAGGCAGAACTGAATGCGCAGCAGGGATGAGGCTGCCTCTTCCGCTACTCGGGTGCATGCTGGCGCTTTCCGGGTGTGCGCACGGCAATCTACGCTCGGCGAATGACAGGCCGCTCAAGCCCCCGCCGGTGCGTCAGGCACAATACGACCCTTATGCGTCTTACGGCTCATCGCCGGCGCGCTGGTCGCCCTCTGTCGCGTCCCGCGATGGCACGATAATCCGCCCGACAGACCCGGTCGATCAGGCCGGCCGCCCGGATTATGAACACGCCAAATGGGCAGTATCACAGGCAACAGGTCGCGCCGGAACCTTCTAATTTGCGCGTAAAGTTTCTTGACCTTCCTGCTTGACGCTAGTATGTTGGCTTCATTCAATCACCTGCGGCGTGCCGTAGGCTCAAAAGGCCATTTCCTTTCGGGGGAATGGCCTTTTGCATATCTAAGGGTCTAACATATGCGTGCAATTGTTTATATTGACGGCTTCAATCTCTATTATCTCTGCTTAAAAAAAACGGCTCATCGTTGGCTTAATCTTGAAGCGCTCGCAAAAGCAGTTATGCCAGCAACTTGCAGCATTGTAGCCGTAAAGTATTTTACAGCCAGAGCCTCTGGACGTGTGAAGCCTGATGCTCCCAAAAAACAGCAGGCTTACCTTAACGCTCTCAAGTCAACACCGATTGTTGAAACCATTTACGGCCGTCATCAAGTGAGCGAAAAATGGTCTGGCCTTGTGCAGCCGCCCCGTTTTTTACCCCGACACCACTTGCCTTCTGGCACCATTCTGGATGTGGCAAAAGTTTGGAAAACGGAAGAGAAGGGGTCAGATGTTAATCTTGGGGTTCACTTAGTTCGAGATGCAGCAAAAGGTTTTTTTGATGTAGCTGGTGTTCTGACCAATGACACGGATCTGTGCTCCGCTATCGAAATGGCATGTACTGATTTTGGTCGGACAGTTCACCTGCTGGCGCCTACGTCAAACCCTGCGACATCTCTCGTAAACGTCGCAACGAGTGTAAGACATGTTATGCCTTACATTGGCCCTAGCCGCTATTTCCCTGATCCCGTAATTTTGCCAGGGTCAGGTAAGAGGATTTTCAAACCTACAACTTGGTAGCCGTGCCCACTCTCTGTCGCGTCCCGCGATGGCACGATCATCCGCCCGACAGACCCGGTCGATCAGGCCGGCCGCCCGGATTATGAACACGCCAAATGGGCTGTCTCACAGGCAACAGGACGCGCCGGAACCTTCTGACCGCGTCACAACTGAAAGCTCCATACTGATCGGGAAACGAGGCAACCGCCTGTCCTGACCAGTATGGAGTTTTTTTATGTGCGCTGAAACCGTGGATCCTGGTGTGTCCAAAACTGCTGAACGACCGGACCAAACGTCCGCAGCGCGACAGCCGCGCTTGCAAACTACGCTAGCCGCTCTGCTGGCAGAGCATCTGAACCGCCGTGCAGCCCAGACTTTGCAGGATCGTGCCCCGGACGAGTAGGCTGATCTGCATACTGGAATCTTCTTTCCCGACAAGCGGTATGCTAATCGACGTGTTCAACCACTTAGAGGGATTTTCCCGTGTCGATTATGCCCAAACTGGCCGTTGTCCTGCTTTCCACCGGCCTGCTCGTGTCGGCCGCACAGGCCCAGACGATGTCGCCTGCCGAACTGGATCGGCTTTCGGCCCAACGGCAGGCCGAAATCGGCCCACGCGACTGGGGCGCGCCTGTCGCAGCAGCTCCCGAGGCGTCGCCCGTACCCCTGAAGGATCCCGCCACCTGTATGTCGCCCCGGACTGAGTTCGAAACGCTCTATGCCGGGCCGAGCAAACATGCGAAAAAAATCGGGGTTGCGCCGTCCCAGATTGCCGTAACGACCACCACATCGGGCGAGTGGACACGGATCATCCGAGGGCAAGGCCGTTACGCCTGGATCCCGACGGCGGACGTTCTGCCATGGCGTTCGACAACCGCCACCGCAGGCACACGCTGCACTGTCGCAGGCATCCGCCCCTCAGATGGCATGGTGGTGTTCTCTTATCAGCAGTGAGCAACACATCTGCAATCACACTTGAATATGCCCTAGAGGGCATATATGGTGAAGTTTATGGCGTGGCTGGTCGAACATACAAACGAGTTCGAACTCTGGTTTGACTCACTGTCCAGCAGCGAGCAGGAGGACGTTTATGCGTCCGGCCTTCTTCTGGAGCAACGCGGCCCCAACCTTAGACACCCTATGTCATCTGGCATTAAGGGTTCGCGGCACAGTCACATGCGTGAATTAAGGGTTCAGAGCGGGGGAAAGCCACTTCGTATCTTTTATGCCTTTGATCCACGTCGCGCTGCGATATTGCTTATCGGCGGCGACAAGACTGGTGACGACCGCTTTTACGTCAATCTGGTGCCTGTGGCGGACGACTTGTACGACATGCACCTACAGGAACTGGAACAGGAGAAGCGACATGGCAAACCGTAAGTCACTGGCGTCTCTGGCGGAAAAACTGTCCCCAGAGGCCCGCGAAAGAGCCGTCCTGAAGGCCCGCGCCATGTCGGATGCCATGGATCTGGCAGAACTGCGGCGAGCTCAAGTGATGTCGCAGAAGCAGATCGCAGCACTCCTTGGGATAAATCAGGCATCTGTTGCAAAAATGGAAAAGCGTACCGACATGTATATCAGCACGCTCCGCAGCTACATTGAAGCGATGGGCGGAGAGCTGCAGATTGTCGCGAAATTTCCAGCACATGCCGTTCCAATCAGAAGCTTCTCTGCGATTGCTACGGAGCCGGATACATATTCTGCCTGACTCGGCTTTCAGGTCCGCAGGCCCCGGCGTTCAGGCCGGAGATAGGGCCGTTCCAATTTGTTCTGGAAACTTTGGTCCGGTACATATACAATATGGCATATACAAGGAGACTCCTCCATGACAATGCCATCCCCTTCTACATCCCGCCCAAGGGAAGTCCGGTTATTCCGTAACAACCGCAGTCAGGCGGTGCGAATTCCTGTTGAGTTTGAGCTGCCAGGAGACCGGGCACTGATCCGGCGTGAAGGCAACCGGCTTATTATCGAGCCGACCGAACGACCGACAACGATGGCCGGGCTTCTGGCTCTATGGAAATCCGAAGAACCACTGGGACCGGATGACCAGTTCCCTGCTATCGAAGATCAGACTGCCAGTCCGGAGGATATCCTTTGAGCGGATACCTTCTGGATACGAACATCATCAGTGATCTGATTCGTAATCCTGCCGGACTTGCCTCGTGTCGCATTGCAAAAGAAAACCCGAAGACGCTCTTCACCAGCGTAATTGTCGCAGCTGAACTACGTTATGGCTGCGCAAAGAAAGGGTCTGCGAGACTGCTGGAACGGGTCGAGAGCGTTCTGAGCATTATCCCGGTCCTGGCGCTGGATGTACCTGCTGATGGCGAATATGGAGGCATCCGGGCCGAGCTGGAAGCGGCAGGGCAACCAATCGGCCTGAACGATCTACTGATTGCTGCCCACGCCTATACCCTCAACCTCACTTTGGTCACGGATAACACCCGTGAGTTCTGTCGTATCAGGGGGCTGAAGGTTGAAAACTGGCTGGAAGCACGGCCTCGTGCCAGAGCGCGACAAGTCTGAGGCTCCAGCGCGACGCAGTGCTCCCTAACGGGGCCAGAGATTGCTTCCCCGTGCGATGAACGTTCCGAACTGCCCGATGCCTCCGGTTCGGAGCATCCAGTTCGAGAAGCTGAGTCTGATAAACTCGGCCAGTAGTGCCAGCAGGATAACCCCGAATTGCAGACTGGTGACACTGGCCAGCCTTGTCCCCTGGTGAACATACGACCAGATCCACACGCACAGAGTGCCCACAAACAGGACCAGGCAGAACCGCCCGTTGCGCCGTGTGGACACCAGCGCCCTGATTGTCGCCGGGTCCATAACGGGAGCAAGAGCCGTGTCGATGGCTGACGCTTCGATGAAGGCTTTCCGGTCGCGCAGATACTGTCGCGACAGGTTAAAGGTGCGCACGCCCCTCACGAATGGCAGGTAAAGCGGAAAGATCAGCCACTTCCCCACTCTTAGAATGGGGCGTGTGGACCGCCTCACCGCCCCAGTTCCCGTATCAGCTGTTCAACATCCCCGGGCAACCCCTCAGTGACATGCGTGGCACTAGCCTTGTCGCGCCAGATGAATGTCGGTGTCCCTGGAACACCGATGGCATTGGCGACAGCCATATTCTGCTGCAGATGAAGAGCCGCCTCGTCTGTGCGGGGCATGTCGTCCGCGACGTGATGCAGATCGATGATCTTCTGCCATGTCGCCCGCATCTCGTATGGCACTGCTGACAACAGCGCTGTGGCGGCCGGGGTGCTGGCATTGCCGTTTTCGTGATCATTGATCGCGATCGGCAGCAGAGCCAGCTGGATCTGGCCACGTGCGACAAAAGGTTCCAGCGTATTGAGTGCGCGGATTGACCAGGGGCAGAGCGGGTCGATCACCATAGTCAGGCGCGGTAGCCCGTCCCGTCCTTCCAGACCGATATTGGCCTGAGCGACGTGCTTGACCTGCTCGGGAGATAATATTCTCCCATCGGCCGATGTACCGTTCTGCCCGGCCGCCGTTTTTCCCGCGGTGATGGTCACGGTAGGGATCGCTCCCTTGATCGGGGCAATGGTATCACGCGTGACGTTGTGCCCGTCCTGCTCCCACAGGACACCGCCAATCAGCGCCTGCCCATCCGGGGTCAGGTAGAAGACCCGGAAGATGTCGCCATTGACGGCATACACACCCTGAAGGCCATGATTCATGACGTGGTTACCGATCTCATAGACTTTCGCACCTGTACTGGTGATGCGTCGGAGTGCAGGGCTTGCTGCAATTTCTTCGGCCGGGATGAGCCGTGGCGTAGGCACGGTCGGCGTGGGGCGCAGGACAGGGCCAGCGTCAGGGGTGCCTGATGGGACAGGCAACGGGGGTGTCACTTCCACAGGGGGCAGGGTTGGGCATTGCTGCGCCTGCGCCAGTGTTGAAAGGGCCACAAGGGTTGTAGCCGCCAGAAGAGCGTTTCGGGAATGTCGCATTGGGGTCTCCTTCTCTCCCCATGATGCGCCAGAGTGTTGTGACGCTCTTTGGAACAAAAGACGAACGCCGAGCGTCACAACGGTCTGCGACATACTGGGGGAAGACCAACAAGGCAAAGGAGCCGCCCCGTGTCGCTCAGATCCACGCTTACCCTCACCCTGCTGGCAGGTGGCCTGCTGGCAGGGCCAGCCTACGCTCAGGATGTGTCGCCTGCCGAACTCGACCGACTGGCTGCTGAACGGCAGGAAGCCATCGGCCCGCGCGACTGGGGACCGCCTGTCGACGCCGCACCTGAGGCACAGCTGATGCCGCTTGGCGGGCACGTGACGTGCATGTCGCCCCGTATGGCGTTTGAACCGGTCTATGCCGGACCTGGGAGCAGCACGAAACAGGTTGGTGTCGCCCCACCCCAGCTTGCGGTTACCACGACGACTTCAGGCGGTTGGACCCGCATCCTGCGCGCGTATGGGAAGGCCGCATGGATACCGACCGAGGATCTACAGCCCTGGACATCCACGACAGCCTCTGCGGGCACACAATGCATCGTGGCTGGGATGAGACCATCTGACGGCATGATTCTCTTCTCATATCCTGGCGCATGACGCGCCCCCTCTCTCTGGCCCGCTGGAGCGGGCTAGGCATGCTGGCTGTATGTATCGTCGCGCGGCCGAGTATTGCGCAGGTGGCCACCCAGATCGTGCCGAGCATCGAGGAGGCTGGTGCGCCGACCTTCGTCTTTCCAGGTGCGCAGACGTCTTCCTCATCAGGGTCAGGCGCATCGGGGAGCGCGGCGCGTTACTCGGGTGCGTGGGGCAGCAGTGATGCGATGTCCAAACTGCTGTCGCAATCCTATGGCGCCGATGCTGTTGCTGCAGCCAAAGCTGCCGGGATCAATCCCGATACGCTCGCAGCTTACGCTCAGATCGAAAGTCATTTCCAGAATACCGGCAACAGCTCTTCATCGGCCACGGGGGTCTGGCAGATCACCAATGGCACATGGAATGACTACGCATCCAAGCTTGGGCTGAGTAGTGCTGACCGGAATGATCCGACGGCGCAGGCGAAAGTCGCCAGTGCCATCATCAGTTCCTATGCCAGCGCTGTTTCCAAATCCACCGGAACACCCGCAACCTCGGCGCAGGTCTACGCCGCCTATATGTTCGGACCGTCGGCCGGTTCAAAGATCGCGGCAGCGACCAGCAGCACACCTCTGAGCAGTCTCGTGTCGCGTTCCTCGCTGGCTGCCAACAACATGAGCGGCTGGACAGTGGGACAATACCTCTCAACCGTCTCGACCCGCATGGGCAGCGGTGCATCCGAAACGGTCACGGGATGAGAACAAAAGCGGAAAAGTTGCGCAATTTTGGACACAAATTCAGTGAAAAAACAGTGTCTTACACGTGGTTTTTTCACTTTTTGATCTTGTCTGA
>NZ_JBDOBO010000072.1:0-10968 GCF_047723935.1 Gluconobacter sp. | reverse complement strand
TCCCGACCAGTCCCTGCTTGGCCATCCTGTCCAGGTTTTCCTTCATCGGGTTCCCAACCAGTCCCAGCTTGGCCATCCTGTCCATAGCTTGCGGCACCTCACCAAACCGGTCGCGATGCGCCAGAATTTCGTTATACTGAGGAGAGAGCTCTTTGCTTTCTACGGCTTCAGGCTGTCCAACAAAAATCTTGATTCCGAGCATAGCCAAGGCACGCAGCACGCGACCAATTTCGGCCGTCTCGTTGCCTTGTTCGATGTCGGAAACCCACTTCCTAGAGCAGCCTAGCTTTTTGGCCAGAACGGTCTGGTTCATTCCCTGCGCCAGCCGTTTCTCTCTAATCTGGCTTCCGATGTCCGCTGCGTTGAATATGCCCTGCATAGGTCAAGCTCCGATCCTACAAGCTTTCATAGGTGATGAAACTTATAGGTTGCAAGATAACTATGTAACTCATAGGGGTCAATATAGAGATGGTACCCATAGGTTACAAGGCATTGATGTAACCCATAAGGGTCGATGTGGAGGTAGAGGGTTCGTGGACCTGATTTTCACTCTCCGTTTTGAACAGAGAGAAGGCTTCATGCTCTGGATTGCCGCGCGGCTGGGTGCCTCAGCACACACTTCCATCCAGAAATGGATCGAAACAACGAACGTAGTCTGGTGAAAGTAGGCTGATGATGTCCGCTGTCTCGTCTGAACAGGTGAACAGCGGACCTTCCGCTTCCCCCCCATTGCTGACTAACGGTTATTCTCACGTGTTAGACAATTTTTATTTTATTAGCCCTTCCAACCTCGCTTCCCTCGCCATGCCTCATTGATCAAAGCTGTCAGAACCCCGTGATCTGTTCTGGAATAGATCAGATCAGGATGCTTTGTAAGAAAGTAATAAACTGACTGCATGTCCGCGTGTCCCAAGTTCGGCCGGTCATCAATAAACTGCCTCAATCCATCAAGGGCATCCTGGTTAATATCTTCAACACGTCGCCGAAAAGCACGATACTCCTCACTACTCTGGCAGTTTTCAGCCTCACGCTCCATCGACATTAATGGGGCAAGTGTTGCAATCAACTGCTCCATTTCCATCACATCATCTTCCATCACGGCCTTCTCCTGTCACAAGTCCGGTTCGGCGTTACGGCTTCTGCCTCTATCTCGCGCCTGCTCCTGTTGCCGTGCATGCTTTTCCTTCTGATCACGCTTCAGACCATCAACTGATTTCTTGATAGATTCAGCCATATTCTGGGTCTGGTAAGCCTGTCGACGGAGTTTTCGGCTCACATCATCCCATTGTTCAGGCGTTATCGCGCGTAATCCCCGGCTCGCCTGTCGTGCACGTTGCTTCTCCCCAGGAAACTTTCCTTCCTCCCTTGCCTTCTCATTGACATGGGCCTGTGTAATCCAGCGACGTAGGTCATCCTGATACTTTAGTTCAACGCCTTCCAGATCAATTGCCAGAGCCTTGTATGGGTGCTTCCCCATGTCACCAGCAATACGGTTCAGAATATCCTCAATCGTGACGGGCGTCTTATCTCCCAATGCTCGAGAAAAGGTTTCTGCCTCTGTGACCGGAGCCTCAGCTATCTTCGTCCAGCAGGTCAGAACGTGACGACTCTCGGCCACATAAGCCGTGAACCCCGTAACTGCTGCTGTCCCTCGGGGCATGGCGTTAATATGTTCATCTGCAGTAATCCCCTGAGCAGCGTCGATGGTCATGGCATGACCAAAACCCAGCTTGATCCGCCCGGTTTCACGGTCAGCCAGCCGCTCCCATGGCACAAAACCCTCAACCCCTTTTCCATTCTTCAGAACAATACCTTTATCGGTCCATCCCTGCACATCGACAAAATCACCATTGTTGCCCAACTGGCGCCAACGGTTGCGGTCATTCGTACGTACGAGACAGTTTGTCCGTGAAAAAAGACGTACCCTGTCGCCAACAGAAAGAGGCAAATCATATTCCTCCCCTCTCTGGTCTATAGCCGCCCTAACGATCTCTTCTTTACCAATCTCGCCCCGTATGCGGAGCCTTTCACGCACGGCAATACTCAGTGCCATCACATCTTCATTGGTAGGAGCCGACATTGTAATCCCACGCTTCGACCCGGCCGCCGTCAGCATGTCACGGCGCTTGAGGTAGAAGTCCGCGATCTTTTCCACGACCTGAGTATGATCCCCACCAACCAGACTGAACGTGCCATCTTTACGCTTCATGTCGATGGCCTGCCGGGCACGCTGGGTGTCCTGCTCTTTCTGCTTCGCTTCGGAGAGCGTCAGGTCTCGTCCTGGGCTTCGGAACAGACCAGCAATCTCACGACCCCGTGGCGTTTTCTGTCGAACGGTGCTGAGCAGGGCTGGCTGTGCTTCTTTGGGGAGCACACGCATGAGCAGCTCTACAGCATCACCGGCCTCAATCGCCTGTGCCTGTTCCCTGTCCGCCAGAATACGCAAGGTGAATCCGGCTTCCTGTTGATAACGCAGGATCTGTAACATCTGACCTGGTGCAATCTGGCTCGCCTCATCAAGAACCAGAACACTATCCTGGTCGAGGCTAAGGCTTCCATCCTCAATTTTCTTCAGAAGAGGGGCAAGAGCATAACGCTCTTCAATACCAGCATCCGACAGGGCGTCCGCCTGACGCCATGCCAGCGCTGCCCCGACCATCCGCCGGCCATCCTGCTTCCATGCATCCACCAACGGTTGGAGCAGGGTGGTTTTCCCTGCCCCAGCAACACCCGTCAGAAAGGCAAGCTGGCCAGCCTCCCCCATTGCATAGATGGCAGCGAGCTGCGCCTTGCCATGATCCGGCTCGCGCTCAAAATCCAATCCCGAACGCGCAATGGCCGCCGCAATCTGCTCGCTCGACAACACCCCTGTTTGTGTTCTGGACGCGAGGCCAGCCAGATCAGCCATTTCTTCTTCAAGGGCCAGTTGAGCCGTTGTCGCAATCTGCACAAGACGATCGCGTTCCTTCTCAACGAAGAGAACCATCTCGCCGTTCACAAGGATGCCCCGCTCCTCGATCATTTCCGCTACACGGTCGATGTCCGAACTGGATGCAATCCCTGCCGCAATCAATCCATGGGCTGCATGAACCCGGAACATGTTCTTATCCAGAACAGCCGCAGTACGAAATTCATCAGCGAGCAGCCTGGCCGCAACCTCATACGCTTTATCAAACCGTTCCTGCTGGGCAAGCTCCTGAGGCTTATCATCGGTAAGAACGGTCTTATGCTCCCAGCCCATTTCCCTGGCCTGTTCCCGCCAGATCTCCCGGTCATTAGTGCCATCATATTTTTTGGAACGGTAAGCCAGATTGGCCTGATGCAAAACCTTGAACTTCTGATCGGCCGTCATGGTGTTCCAGTTACCACCCTGGCGCTTAACAAAGGCCTTGGCCTGCTGTTCTGCCTGCCTCGACCGTTTAGAAAAAGCCTCACAGGCCTCTTTGGGGATCGCTTCAATGACGACTGCTTTTCCACGTGCATCTGGGACAACCTGCACACCAAGCTTACGCAACTCCTGCGCCAGTTCAGCCTGGAAATAAGCCCCATAAAGATGGGCCGTAACATTCGTCAGGCGCGCACTGTCCAATGACCCAATGTGTCCGCTCTCGGTGGCCACAGCGTTAAGCATGACGTTATGGATGTGCGCCTGCGGATCACCGGGAACCGGTATTTCCACCGATGCAGTCGCACCCGCCTCTCCATCCTGAATATGCAGCGCTGGACGGGCGGTATAATGACGGAAGGAAATCCATGCCACCTCACCTTCCTCTTCAAACGCCTTTTCACCAGAACCTCTTCTGGCAAGGCCTATCTCTGATCCTATAAGGCGTAGAGCCCGGTCATTGGCAAGATGAATGGCCTGCCAGATCAAAGCCTGTTCAGCCCTGGTCTCAGCGAACTCGGCAGCCAGCGTCACAGATTTGTCGGGCGATGCTGTAAAATCAAACCCTGATATTTCTCGTTTCCGGCCAGTATTGTCCCATGCCTCTCCATTATCCGCTCGTTTAGCTTCGAACAGCCGCGCCAACCCCTCATCAGTAGGCGGTTTGGTTGTGTCGATCCCTAATGCATCAGCAATGTGTCCCCCGATGTGAGGGGCCCAAGCTCCTTTTCCTTCCCTGCCTGTGTAATATGAGTTTAGCCGCTCCCCACTTTCCGTATTTTTCTCCAGATCTCGATCGGTACGAACGTCGTTTTCTGGCTCTAATTGATGCTCCCGCAAATAGGCCACGATAAGCTTTCCGGCCCCATTCGCTGTTAATTTGCGGAAGGTAATCATGCCAGTCCACTCGATCTGGTAACTTTGACCAAGTCATCGACTGACGCCTTAACGCCACTAAGTGTGTCAGAAAGCCCAGAAATAGCACTGGCCATCTGAGCCAATGCCTCCGAAATTTTTGCGCTTTCATCATCATCTTCTGAAGGGCTGACCATCTTTAGGATATCCTTGATATCCTTGCCCATGACATCCCCTTTTGACAGGAGCGCCACCAAAAGGTCCGCTATTTTTTGCTGGCCAGTATCCACCAAGTCCATAACTCCTCTCCAATACGATGGAATGAGTATGGTCGATCCAGTTGTGAATACGGTTTGGTCAGTCCGTCTGAAAGCCGAGAACCTTGCGCGAACGCCGTGCTTCACCCACAAATACATCTCAGATCATAAGATAACGCGATAGTGGTAGCACACCGTAAGCGACAATAGATTGGTCTGTAGAAGTTTGCCTGGCGACAGGCGATGAGAGTGGTAGGATTAAGCACCTGTATCAGACCAGCATGATTCTGCGTGACGAAGATGATGGCCAATAAACGATCCTTGACCTTCCTCCTATCCTTGGTCAGCTTCCCGGTAACATAAGGTAGGAAGACCGAAGAACAAGCCCGGTATCGGGTCCAAAAACTCACTGGTCAGTGATCTCTGCATCCAGATAGGCATAACTATCAGGCGTCTCGGTCGCCGCAATAGCTTCCAAGTCCACTTCGCTCAACTCATTGGGCAGGACAACACGACGGGATCTGGCGAACTGCCTATGGTATTCAGCAGTAGACAGAACCACTGGCCTGCCCTTGCCATTACGGATAATCGTTACGGCCTCTGACTGGGCCTGGTCGGTCATGATTCCATAATTGCGAATAAACTTCGCACTGGACACACGCATTGTCAGATCTCCTTCAGTCTGGCGCCAAGATATGTAATTTTTGAATTAGACAAATCTGACAATCCCGAAACCAGCATAATTTCTTCGACAATTACGCTGATTTCTTAATCCGCTTGTGTGGCCTGCAGGAGCCGCACCAGACGCCGTTAAATATCTGCCCCAATCAGGAATGCGATTTGTTTTCGCATCATCTCCAACTGTTCAGGCCGAACAAAACTTTCGGTCGGCACAACGCGCAATTTGGATGTCGTCGTAACAAGTGCACAAACCGCCCAGCAGACTTTAGAGCACCCGTTCTCAGGTGATGGGTCGAGCCTGACACTCAGGTCAGGAATAACCAATCCCTCATCATCTGTCAGTGGGACAAGAATGACATTCGGCCACTCGGCTGGGAATAGGTCATCTTCCACGACAACGGCTGGACGACGTTTGTTTGGCTCCTTCGGAAGAGCATCCCCACGCCAATCAGCCAGAACGATCTGACCTGGACGAAAGATCATCGTGCTGGCTATTGGCCGATCAGAAGCCATTGCTATGGGCACCCCCAGTCTCTTCGAAAAGGGCCTGCCTCTCGGGCGTTTCTGCCGCATAGTGAGCGACCCGAGCACTGTCCTGATGAATGCGTTGACGCTTTGCCGCCCTGGCTCCGGCGCTAAGGATGTCTCTCACCAGATTGCTCAGCGGGATACCTTGAAAACTTGCTTCCTGCTCCAGATCTCGCCGCAATCTGTCGTCAAGACGAATGGATAACGGTCCAGCCATCTTTTCCTCCCTACGTTATGCACAGACACTAACGTATTACGGTTTTGCATTACAAACAAAAACACACAATTCAGATGCCTTCGCTCGTTCATCGCCGCAAGTTTTCCCGAGCGGGTTGCAGCATCAAGATGCCCCAATGTCGTGACAACGACATCCCCTCATGGCGCTAGCGCGAAGCGCAAACCGAAAGGTTTGCATTTGTATATGGAAAACGCTTTCTTACTGTCCCGCTTTTGTCACGTTATTTCGACAGAAGCGGGATGGTATTGTCTCGGGAAAAAGAATCTGATAGGCACGAAATGCGCAGCAGAGAGGCGTCAGATGGTCTCTGCCAATATTTTCGGTTTTTTGATGTCTGACGCCCGCGCCTGGTTTCTGGTGCTATGAGGGGGGTTCAAAATGAGTGGATGCATGGCACCCGATATCAACAGCATGTTGTCATTAGTGGGCGGTGGAGTAGGACACTCGCCATTGTTTAGTTTTCTCCGGCTTCACCATGACAGCATTGTTGCCAAAGCTGCTGGAGACCGGATGAACTGGGAAAAACTATGTCAGTGGTTTGCTCAGGCGGGGTTAACCAATGTTCATGGCGAAATCCCCACTAAAGATTGCGCGAGAAAGACATGGTACCGCGTGAGGAAGACCATCTCGGCAGCCACCAAGAAGTTGGCGGCCGTTGATAACAGCAAGCGTGTTGCTCTCGAGGCGCAGCGGGTTGAGGCTTTAGAGAACAAAAAGGCTCTGGAAAGTGACCGCGAAGCTTTGAAGATCGCTATGCTCAAAGCTGACGAAGGTGTCCAAGAACGCCGCCTTGCAGCAAGCCGTGAGCGTAGCCAATCCGTCCTTTTCCCTGACATGGCGGCACCGCAAACCGCGCCACATTCTGACACACACAATACGCCAAATATGTCTGCTCCCCCCTCAGTAACCATCGGTCAGGTTGCTACGCACTTCACGATGAAAAAACAGGCGCCCCGGTATGGGGACGACCGGAACACGCCATTACCTGCCCCCTACGTTGGACCACGTCCTGAAGGAATGCCCGCAAACCTCCCACTGGAAGCCTTAATGCCTCTATCGGCAACCGGGCGCAGACCGGACGGGAATATTGATTTTGAGCAAATGCCGGGCCTGCCTCGGAGATCATTTTATGAAACTGATCGAGAATGGGCGCTTGATTGCATGCCCATGCTCGAAGCAATCCCACATGCGTCCAGAACGAACGTGATCAAAGCGATGATTTCATGGATGCAGATGAAACTAGGTAACGGTTACAGGTCCAAATAACCGTATTCACAACCACCCCGCGTATCCTTGTTCCATTGCGCTTTGCAATGGAACAAGGATTAACTGAGATGACTAGAAAAACAGACCAGTCACCTGTGGCTGACGCGGTTCCAGCCAATCCGCACATATCAGCGATCAAAGCAGGTCGAGGCAACCTTGGCGGTTCCACGATACTTGGCCCGCTCAGCGAACGGGCAATTTATGCGGGACGCTCGGTTCTTCTGGCTGACGGGGATGTGCGCAATCGTGGCCTTTCCCAATATTCGACAATTTTTGACAAATACGGCTTTCCCCGTCCTGCCAGCGAAGAAAGTGGGGAACTGAAACGCTGGTACACTGACGCCTTTAGTGCTGCGATTGAAAAAAAGGCGTCTCTGATTGTTGACGTTGGTGGTGGGGATCGTACGCTCGAAGAATGGGCCAATGAGGACAATCTTGTCCAAGCAGCTGATGCCATGGGTCTTCCCGTGACAGGCATATTTATGTGCGGCCCCCAACCGGGCGACATTGAATATCTCTTGAGCCTCTGGGAAAGCCAGATGTTCAAACCGCGCAGGGGTATCATTGTCTTGAACGAGTGGGCTGTCCCAGTTGGACATAAACCCGATAATGTATTTGCCCCGCTTTATACTGACAGCCGTTTACTCGATGTCGACGGTATGGATGTCGCATTCCTGCGCATCCCAAAACTTACCTGCATGCGTGATGTCCAACTGTCTGGCTTGTCGTTTCATGATGCTGCGGAAGGTAAGAACGGCATAACTGGTAAGCCTCTAGACCCCATGCGGCGGTGGCAAGTTCAAAACTGGCTTGAGGTCATCGAGCAGAACATTGCTACTGCCAATATTACGACGTGGCTTCCTTAATTTATAAGGAACTGCCGAAATATTGAACCTCCTTTGTTCTATCCATTTTGAACCAGATTTCGCTGCATGGACATAAAGTCCCTATGCAGCGGCTGGCCGGGAATAATAATGTCACCTGACCATGACAATTCCGAGATACACGCTCTATTAGAAGCGGGTAAATCGCTAGAACGCGCAGCTCAGTTGGAAGGGATTGATGCGCATACTCCGCTTGGCCAATGGATCATCTCTGTGCGTGCCGCGATGGATGCCCACGCAAGGCTGGTCCAATCGTCTTCAGCTCGCATGGAATCTTTTGAAGCTCAGCTCAAACAGATTATTGAGATATCTAGGAAAGACACTGAGCGCCTGTGTGAGTTACTCGATAAAGGCTGCCAGAACATCCAAGCCCTGCAAAACACTGGGGAAGCCCGCCTGAAAGAGCAGGAGCTGTCACTCAAACAGGATCAACAGGCGCTATTCAGTCATTTCATGCTGTCATTGGAGAAGGGGCTGAAGGATCAGGTTTTTGAGCGTATCCGCGAGCGCCTGCCGACGCAGGAATACACGTTTTACCGCGAAGCCCGCTGGCATGGATATGTCCGGCTTGTCCTTATGGCATGTGGTCTGATTTTTTTGGGAGCACTCGGCCCCCTCATAGCGACATGGGACCAGAACAGTCGGGGCCGTTACTGCCTTGCACACACGTATCATGATTCCAAAACTGGTCAGATATGGTGTGACCTGAACGATGTGTCTTCTCCCTGAGGATGTGATGTTCAGCCCGTTCCGGTCTGTCCAGTCCAGAGCGACCTGAGCCTGACGGAGTGGCCTGCGTCCAGGGCGGGGCTATTGCCCTGCTCTGGAGGCGGGCCACTCCGTCCTGGCGAGGGTTGCGCCGCCGCGTAGCGGAGCCGAAGGCTGACTGGACAGGCCGGAACGTGCGATACGCTTATGGTTAAGCGGACAAGATACACATAAGGCGGCCGAGGCCGCCTTATTCCGTTTATTGGGGACGGGCGAGTGCAGGTTCAACCTGCACACATTAAAAATGCTCATTAAAACCGTTATGACTACTCAAGGCGCTTTCTAATAGCCGCAAGACGATTGGCAATCGGCCCCAGCGCAAGAGCAAATGCCGCACTAAGGAATACAAAAGGAAGCGCGAGATAAAGGATACCCGTTAAAAAACCATCCATTTTTCAGTCCTCCCTGCCTATAATAGCCAGCGCAACAGATTGTGCCAGAGGCGCAACTGCCTTGAGCCTATCCTCTATGTGCTTTCTCATTTGTGATGATGGTCTGTCCAAAACTGCACGGAGTGCTGGGGCTATCTCCCCGGCTTGGTTTGTTAAATACCCAGCGCGTCCAGCATGGCGGCGGTTGCCTTCTCGTTGGCAGGCTGCTTGCTGCCTATGGGGATAGCCCGCGGGGACAACGATACGGCCCATTTTTTCCGGCCAGAAAGAAACAGAATGAGAAATGAAGACCAAAACGCATTGCGGCGGGCGTAGCCCGCCGCGCGATTTCCTGATGGTAGTCTACCAACTACCCTTTGTGTTCAGGAGACTGCCGGGCTGGCAACAGCCACCTTGCAATCCACCCGCTCGCGGCAAAGGTAACAGCAAACACACCGAGCACCATGACTGTGTTGGTTAGGAAGGCGTTTGTCATTGCTTGTCCTCCTTTGAGGTTTCCTTTGCAGGAATATAACTCAAAAACTCGAAAGCTGCACGTTCCAAAATTGCGGCAACCATAACGGCGGGCAGCTTGTGCCATGACCACCCACCTGCCGCGAAGAATGGAGAAATAAGCGACAGGCCCACCAACGTAAGCGCAAGATTCTGGCAAGCGGACGCCGCCAATTTGAGCCGCTCTGTCAGTTGTATCTCATTCTGTGGGGGTTTTTCCGGGATACCCAGCATTTCTAAAACTGCTCCGGTAATTGAGGTTGGCCGGGCCTTTTGGCCCGGCTGGTTGTTGTTCAGATGCCCAGTGCATCGTCCATCAAAGCGCTCGCTTTTGCATCAATGGGCTGTTTGTTACGTGTGTTCTGGTATGCTGCCCATTCGGCCCCCATAAGTTCCCGATAAGCAAGGCAGGCCCCTTCTGCGATGCACACCAGAGAATAGGCTTTCACAGCGTTTTCAGCCGCAATACGGCGGGCAAAGTCCACGCGGTTCGGACCACCATCGACGCCCATGCGGTCTTGATCCCGATATTCATTGGCCCACTGGTCTTTTGCGTCCTTAGCGACCAGACGGCGGGTTTCATAGAAATTTGCGGCCCCGATAGCGGAGCGGACAAGAGCGTCAACAGTGCGGTCAAGGTGCATCTTGAGGGCTGTCAGATTGTCGTCGCCACGAATCTGATTAACCAACACGGGATAAAGAATATTGAACTGGTCACGCACGATAGTGTCACCCACTCCGAGCAGTTCGTTGGTGTCGGCAGATTCCAAGCCAAACATGGAAACAATCTGGCCAATCTGCACTTCCTTGGGGGCAAGGTCTTTTGCGGCCTGAAGTGTGGGAACCTCCATAGCAGCTTTACGTGCCTGCGCTTCCTGAAAGCGGCGGACCTGTTCGGGGGAAGCCTTACCGGCTGCATCACCCTTGCGGGGAGCGGATTTCTGAGCGATTGTGTTTTTACCGTCGGACATGAAAATAGCCTTTCTGTTCTACGCAGTCCCGGTCTGGTGTTCGAGCACTGACCGGGGCGCTTTGTTGTTTGGGCCTATTCCCTCTCAACAAGTAAAGAATAGTACAGGCCGAAAATAAACGCAAGCAATAAAACCGAAAAAGTGGCCAATAACCGCCTTTTTTATTTTCATTTTTCCAAAGAATAATGGTTGCTTGGTAAGTAAATATCGACTGTTTTACTAGACCATATCCTGCCGGGGTTCGGGGCGGC
>NZ_JBDOBO010000071.1:1539-11089 GCF_047723935.1 Gluconobacter sp. | reverse complement strand
GCGTCTGAAGTGGAAACCGGATTGCAGACGAATCAGCACAACAGGGCTCGTTTTGTAGAAGCCCTTTGTAGAAGAATGGGGGCTCCGGGTTGCTGAAAACCCTAAAAGCCGTTTATTTTCAATAACTTAGATGTGATGCGAACTGCGGGACTCGAACCGGCTCCGCATCATTTTTGAGATGCTGGGAGTGTCTCAATTTCGGCAGAAAACGGCGGAATATGAAGCTCTTCTCAATGAACGTTATGGAGTACAGGTTTGGAGAAAAACTTTGGTTCGTCAAGGGCTGCACGACACTACACATATCCAAATGAAAGGATGAGAAATCTTGTCATGAAATCGGTCTAGTCCGTTGCGGGTTATTCCGGGTTTATGTGCGGGAAAATTGGTCGTAAGGATGATTGATAGATTAAACTTCTATCAATCATAAAACATGGATAAAGTGATCGATATAACTCTGAGGTATCGATCATGCGTTGGAATTGGCAGCTTCCGGACTGGCCGCACTTTCAGTTTGAGAAAATCCGGTTGCGGGATGCTGAAACGCAGTTCCTAAAGGGAGCAGGCGTTGTCGTGGGTGCCATGCAGCATCTCGACAAAGACGCCAGTCAGCAGCTTGTCGTTCAAATGATCTCTCAGGAAATGGTCGAGAGCTCGGCCATTGAAGGCGAGGTGCTTGATCGGGCCAGTGTTCAATCCTCGATTGCCCGACAGCTAGGCTTTGCAGCAGACAGGCGACGTTCCACGCCTGCCGAGGCAGGAGCCGCTGAACTGATGGCAGATCTGTATCGTCATTATGCCTCTCCTTTAACGGACCAAAGTCTGTTTGACTGGCATGCCATGCTCATGAACGGCCGTCGTGATCTGGACGTCATCGGTGGATATCGAACTCATGCTGAGGCCATGCAGATTATCTCCGGCCCCCTTCATGAACCGCACATCCATTTTGAGGCCCCGTCATCTCAAAGCGTGCCTTCCGAGATGGCGCAGTTTATTGACTGGTTCAACAGAACCGCTCCACATGGCACTGACCCCTTACCCGCGATTGAACGGGCTGCGATTGCGCATCTGTGGTTTGAAACCATCCATCCTTTCGAAGACGGGAACGGTCGCATCGGAAGGGCCATTGCTGAAAAAGCACTGGCGCAAAGTCTTGAAGCTCCGACGCTGACGGCTTTGGCTGCGACCATCAATACGCACAAGAAGGCGTATTATCTCGAACTGCACCGAGCCAGTGAGACGAACCAGATAGAGGGCTGGATGATCTGGTTTTCCCAGATCGTACTGGAAGCTCAATCTCGCACGCTTCAGACCATTCGGTTCCTGATCGAGAAGACGAGGCTTCTGGACCGCCTTCGGGGAAAGCTGAACATTCGTCAGGAAAAGGCTTTGCTTCGGATGCTGGCTGAAGGGCCTGATGGATTTCAAGGTGGTCTGAGCGCCCAGAATTATCGGTCCATCACCGGGGCAACGTCTGCCACCGCAACTCGTGACCTGGCAGAGCTTGTCATGCTCGGAGCGTTCAACCGGACAGGAGAAAACCGGTATGCCCGATACAGTTTACTGATTGGGCAGCATCGACCCTAACAGCAAAAATTCAGGCTCCGACGGTAAGCATTCAGATTGGCTACATTGGTAGAGCAAGCCGTGGCGATCTGCGGATACTTTGTATTCCTCAATCGCCATCTTGCCAGGAGGAACTTCGTTCCCCCGTGGACCCCCTTTGTACCAGCCGAATGGCGGAGACTGACCATGGTCAAAAAATCACCTGCTGCACAGGGCCGCAAACGTGATGTTCGTGTCCGGCTTCCTGATGATCAACATGGCGAAGCCGTTGCTGAAGCCGCTCGTCAGGATGTCTCATTATCGCGTTACGTGAGAACACTCCTACGAGAACATTGCCTGACAGGAAGGCGGCCAGACGAAGTTGCATCCGCGTTGACCAGCCTGTCTCGACAACTTTCACGCATCGGGAACAATCTCAATCAGATCGCTCGTGCTCTGAATGCCGGAAACCACGCACCCGTCTCTCAGGTCCTGAAAGACGTTCAGGCTGCAAACTCCGAGGCCCGGGCTCTGCTGAGAAACCTGCGACCATGATTGTCAAAGCGACCAGAATTCGCACGGGCAGCGGTCATGGAAAACTGCTTCGTCACCTGTTGAGAACGGACGAAAACGAACAGGTCTCAATCCTTCGGGGCACGGAGCACGATCTGATCGAAGCTGTCAAAGACGCTCACGCCAGACACAACACCTATGCTCTCCGTCATATCATCTTCAGCCCCGACGAACCGCTCAGGAAAGGCCAGTTAGGCTGGCTTCAGAAAACGTTTCGCGAGGAATTCAAGGCGGACGGCCCCCTCTTCGCTGTGCGCCACGACAAGAAACGGGCAGGCAGCAACGTCGAGGCCGAACACTACCATCTCATTTATGCCGAAGCTCTGGAAACCGGCCTGGTTCTGGACAGCCGCTTTTCAAAACGACGCCATGAAAAGATCGCCCGACTGGCCGAGATAGAATTTGGTCACGCCCTGACTCTCGGCAAAGGCACACAGGCCGTCATTCATGCGCTTGAGGCAAACGGGAAAGCCCGGCATGCAGATGTCCTGCGTGCTGCAACCTATGAGAATGACCGAACGCCGGACGCTGCTTTTACTCACGCCCAGCACCAGGCGACGAAACGCCGGTCAGGACACTCGGTTCTGCCAGCGATGCGGGCAGACATCCTGACCCTCTGGAATGCTCATCATCGCATTCTGGGGGATTTCATAAATGCCGCAAACGAGGTCGGTCTCCTTATTTTCGAAGGCGACAAGGACGGTGTCTATCTGATCGAAGACGAAGCCAGAAACCGGCTTGCTCTTCATCGTGTGCTTGGCCTGAAAAAGCGTGAGCTGGCGCATTTGATGCAGAATGCCAATCAGCCAGCACCGAAGACTCCCAAACCTCTGAAGGCTCGGGATGTGATGGAAAAAAGTCTGGTGCCCGTTCGTGTTCCTCCCAGGCCTGTGCAAGACTATTTTGACAGTTTGGCGTCCATCATCCGCCCTCAATGGACGCGGGCCGAGTGCAGACCAAAGATCATTTCTCGCCCCTGGCACGCTGAGATCAGGCGGCTTGAAAACATGTCTCTCGAAGAAGAGCTGTCCCGGCATCTCGAAGCCCTGATTGCCCGGATGCTGAATGCCCTGTTCGGGTGGAACCTGACGGTGCCTGTCACCTCTGCCGAAGAAGCACGGGAGCTTGTTGATGACTATGCCAGACGGTGTGCTGAAAACCGACAGTCCGATGTTCAGGAGCATTTCAGATCGCCTTCCGTTCGCGCCGCCCTCAGTGAGCGGCGGAAACTCCGGAAAGCTCTTTTAAGTCGAGACCCAGAGATCGTCTCTGCACTGGAACTGGGTCTTTTCGACAACCTGCTTTTGCCCCGCCAGGGACCTCACTCCACTCCTGCCGCCCCCAACCCGGTCGTATCCGCAAGGCCGGTATTTTCCGGTCCGGGGCGGTAAGAAAATGTACCTCGTGTCTCACTTTTCCGTACTTTGCGACCTGTACCTCGTGTCTGTATTAAGGCACTGAAAAAGCTCAGTTTTTTCAAGGTTTCTCGCCTCAGAAAAAGGATGGAAATTTTCCCTTCCCTGCGTTGCTGTCTCACGGACAGAACAGGCTCCTTTTACCCACGGCATGCTGCCGTAAAGTCTCCCGCTTCAGGCGGCCTTTCCAGTCTCCATCCTCTCGGTTGTCGCTTCTAAAAGCCGATAGATTGTTCGGGGTGCAACACCATACCGCCGCGCAACACTGCGCACCGCTTCACCTCCGTTGATGGCCCTGACCGCCTCCTGACGACCTGCCGGACTCATGGCATGACGTCTTCCCAGCAGCTTTCCTGATGCCCGAGCGGCATGAAGACCAGACATCGTTCGTTCCCGGATGATATCCCGCTCCCATGCCGCCACACTGGCCAGAACACCGATGATCAGGTTTCCTGCCGCCCCTCCCGTATCTGCGCCCAGAGCCAGAATACGCACACCAACCCCTTTGGCTTTGAGGTCCTGAATCAGAGTCAGGGTGTCGATCGTATCTCGTCCCAGCCGGTCGAGCTTCACAACCGTCAGTGTGTCGCCGTTGCAAAGGTGCTCAAGAAGCGTTTGCAGCACAGGACGTCTGGCAGCACTCACACTGCCGGAGACGGTTTCCACAAAACAGTTCTCCGGAACAATCCCGGCCTTTCTCAGTTCCAGCACTTGCGGATCTGTCGTCTGCCCGTCAGTCGAAACCCTGGCATATCCATAGGTCGTCATTTCGCATGCCCTTTCTGTCACACTGGACGTCGCAAAACCTCTCGTTCCCCCGAGATGATGCGAAACCGGTCGTTTGTGTCACTGGGTTTGGGAGGTGGACGTGCCCGACAGAGCGCAAGTTCAGCTCTGATCCTCAAAAATCGTCGGTCTACGCATTCCCTCAGGTAAGAAAATGTGTGGATCGCACCTTCTTGGTTCCCTTCTACAAGATTCCTGAAAACATTAGATATCTGCCGTTTTTCTGGAGTTACGAATGACGTGCGTCTTCTTTTGTGAGCGAGGCTGTGACACTTGTCATTGCGGGTTGGGTATTCAGAAGGTTCTGATCTCTCTTCGGCATCGGTCAGGTCCAGATGTGCTGAGTTGACATGCCATTGCGAAAGTTCATTGACACTCTCATCTTGAAAAGCCCGAAGGAGAAAGAGGGCATCTCCCCGACGCTTTTTATCCCATAGAATACGTTTGGCTTTAGAAAGGTCCTCGTGTGAAAGACCCGAAAGCTTCGGACTGTCGAATTTTCCTGTGTAGAATTCATCCCAGAAACCGAGAAAACCTATTCTAAGACCAAGGAACCTGAAATCGCAGTATGTTACTTCATCGTCGTCTCGACAAAAATCTCTCAGGAGATATGCAAGAGCAGCTTCATGATCGTCTATTTCCTTGAAAGCGTCTTCTTCGCGACATTTGTCATTGATGAAATTCTTGAAGACGATTTGCCGAACGGCCTGTTCGTGATCTGGATGAATGCACAAAATGATATGCAGATGCGGAGTTTCATCCTTGTGAAGGTGAATTTTCTTCATCCCTAAAAAAATAATTCCTTGTTTACGAAGACTCCTCGTGATCTTTTCCCCATCTACTCAGTAATTCCTTCTTAGCAGTTTCATAGCTTGAAACATGGAATTCACGTGGCAAAGTCAGAGTAATAAAAAACCCTTTGTAAGACAGGATATCTACCGCGCTCCGTATAACGAGATTTGAAATGAGAAAAAATTTCTGTCTCCGGTTGAATCTGCTATTTTTAGCCGATTCATATGCGGTTACTTTTCTTCCTGCTTCTACTCTGACGATATAAGACTTCTTCTTTCCAATTTTTCTGGAAATGAATTCTTTTTCCACAATATCCTCGGCGGGTGGTATGTTCAGATATCGCCGAATGTTTTTTCTGATTTTTCTGGATTTTATGCTCAGGTTCGTCCCACCCTGTTTCATTGATCGGCTTGAATACCGTTTAGGCTGCGTCCCCATGTAAGAAGACATTTCCAGCGCATTCTCGGTCGCCAGATCGAACCTGGAGAAGATGCGGGTGATCTCTTTGCAGACATCCAGCGGGTCTGGCCTTGCACGGACAACCTCTTCAGCCCTGCTGTAAGCCAGATCAACCAGTCGTCCTCGATAGAATGAATGCAGCTTCTGGAAGGACCTTGCGGTCTCCCGGTTATATTCCCTGAGCGCCGAAACCAACGTTTCATCTGAGAAAGACATGATCGCATTCATCCACCTCCGGCTGATGCGGGCAGGCGAGATGCGAGGTTCATGTCATTGAAGCCAGATCTTCACCAACGTTTCCTTTGCCAGAAGATCTGAAAGGAAACATCAGTATATAGACTATTCCGGCGCAACAATTCCAATTACGGGGAATTGTGGATGATTTTTTAATCAATAACCAAAAATATTCATACTTGTTTTATTCTGTCAACTTCATGGGATAATTCAGAATTAACCTATCAATTCATTCCGTTAATATTTTTTGTTGCTGTCATTTTTCTCATCATGATGGATTTTCCCCGACCAAATTCTTAATCCTGAACAGATGCTATGATAATCGCATCAGGAATTTTCCCGCTCAGGAGGTCGGTCATGGCACGGTACGGATACGCTCGGGTCTCAACCGACGCCCAGACGACCGACCCCCAAATCCTGGCTCTTCGCAATGAGGGGGTGGAAAACATTGTCGTGGAAACGGTTTCCGGTTCCGTTCCAGCTCATGACCGGGCCGCGCTGTCTTCCCTTCTCAAAAAACTGGAACCAGGTGACAGCCTGACTGTTGCACGGCTGGACCGCCTTGGACGCGATACAGTCGACGTGCTCGAACTCGTCAGGCTTTTGGATAAACGGGATATCCGTTTGCGCATTCTGAATCTGGGTATCGAGACGGGCACGTCGAATGGCCGTCTGTTTCTGACCATTCTCATGGCGATGGCAGAGTTTGAACGAGAGCTCATTCGTGAGCGGACTCTGGCAGGCATCGCCGCAGCCCGGGCGGCAGGAAAGCTCATCGGACGTCCACCCCGCCTGACGTCCGTTCAGCGTCAGCACATTCGCGAGATGGCGCAGCAGGGCAAGTCTCTCAGAACGATTGCCAGACTGTTTCGTGTCGGACCAAGCACTGTCCACCGCGTCGTGCAGCAGACAGCTTAAAGCCAGTCATCGGTATCAGCTTAGTGGCGTATCCTGCCCTGCCTGTTCTTGAGTGCAAGACCGGCAAGACCAAAAGCTGCGATGAGTGCGAGCCAATACCCGCTGTTCCAGGACGTCGCGTGAATCAACGAGGAGACCTGCTTCTCGACCATCACCTGCATATCGCGCTGCATTGCGCCATCGCCTCCCAGACCGCCGAAAAGTTGGCCGGTGCTTTTCACTGCATCCGCTGCGAAATGACGCAGCTTCGTATGCACCACGAGCGGGAGAGTAATCAGGAAGACAAGAGGTAGGATATTCAACATCTGCGCTCGTTTGAACGTCAGCCATGGTGCAATCCAGGGCAGGGCGATCACCAGACATCCGATCAGACGCCAAAAACCAAAGTGAACGGTAAGATCGGCGGCACCGGTATCAACCCCCAGCAACTGACTGACGGTGTAGGCCAGATTGACGCCAAGTATCGTATTGCCAGCCTCAAGGCTCCAGCCGGGAAGCACGAAAAAGCCGAGCAGCAATGCACTCGACAGGACAACACCTGGCACCGTCATGCGGTCTCTCTGTGCCTGGAGCAGAGGCAACACTTTCTCGCCAAATGTTCCACCGTTCGAGCGAAGGGTTTGACCCAATGCGCTGAGCGTTTCATGGGTTAGAACATCGCGCCCGAGCAAACGCACTGCGTTGACGTCGCCATTCGCTGCCAGTGTGAACACGACTTTCTGGTTGCGAGCGGGAGCGGCTGTTCCCTGCCAGACCTTGGGCAGCACGAAGGAATATTGCTGGCAATCAGCGACGATCAGACCTGGCGTAGCATCGGGTGTTTTGATGATCACCCCCCGATGTTCCGGCTCATGAGGCACTCTGGAAGTCTGACTGTTACCAGGAAAGGTGTTTGCTTCTTCTGGTGCCACGTTTTGCAAAGGGGATACGGTCATGACCACGCCCTCACAATGCTGGCTTGACGGTGTTGTGGGCCAGCTTTGCGTCTACAGCCGCATTGAGCTGCTTGATGACTTCAGCCGTTATGGTCTGGACAGCTCCGATATCCTCGATCGCAATGCTCAGATGACTGACGGCTGAAGGATTTTGCGGGACCACATCAACCGCTATCTGCATCCAGGCTTGCGTGACAGACGCCCGTGGATCGGACGACGGCGAGAATGCAACAGGGTCGCCATGAGCTTTTTCGGTGACCGTGCCATCCTTGAGTGCATACAGAGCGGTCACGGTAGAAGCATTGTAAAGAGACGGGAGATGAGCGCTATACCGGGTGACAAGCTCCGCTTTCAAAGCATCGTACCCCGGAGCATTAGTAGCCGGATAATCGACACTGCGCTCGACTTTGATGACGACGCCTCCCATGACGGGAGGTGCCGGCGACACATTGATGGCGTCGCCATTTCGTTGGCAGGAGAGCAGAGACGGATAAGACTTGGTCTCCATATCGACCCCCTTATAAGAAGTCCGCAGGGTCTCGGTACGAATTGATGGGTCCGCCTGACAGGCCTGGCGAAGCTGGGCTGTTGCCTCCAGTGCAGACATGCCCAACGAGATCCCCATGAGAGAGGCATGTCCCAGTGCATTGTCTATTGGACGATACGTCAGGGTCTTTTGCAGTGTCACGCCGCCATTATCCTGAGGAGCCTGCGGCGTTGCGGGCGTATTGGGAATGTGACCAGCCCCCATCCCCATGGCGGCGTTGACCATGCTGCGCCGAAAAGCTGCTACGGCATCCTGTGCATGGGCGACCGGTGGCAGGGCACCGCACAGTAAGAGACAGACGACTACCCGTTTCATGAATTTCTCCGGACCAATGACCTGACGCTGGCGTGACGACGTTGCAGCCAAACTGCAAACACACAGGAGACAATGAGAACTCAGACAGGATACTCTCCTTGTCTGCTCCTTTTCTCTTTTGGTCCTGCTTCGCTGACCTGCAACGCTGGGTTTCACAATCCGTCGTTTTTGGGGCAGGTCAGGAAAATCGGGTCCTGCTGTTCCGAAATCCTGTTCCGGAACGCAGGGAGGTCAGAAGCATGACACGGTATGGCTACGCACGGGTTTCGACAGGCGACCAGGTCTGTGACGGGCAGGTATCGGCTCTTCAGAAAGAAGGTGTGACGGAAATCGTATTTGATACGGTGTCAGGCAGCGTGCCTGCTGCCAGTCGACCGGGGCTTGCTGGCCTGCTCAGTCGCCTTAAAGAAGGAGACAGTCTGGTTGTGGCGTGTCTGGACAGGCTGGGTCGTAACACGCTCGATGTCATGGGGTTGGTGAATAACCTGACGGACCGCCACATCCGGGTGCGTATTCTCAACATCGGGATTGAGACGGGTACCCCGAATGGTCAGTTGTTCCTGACCATCCTGGCAGGCTTTGCGCAGTTTGAACGGGAACTGATCCGCGAGCGAACAAGGGCAGGACTTGCGGCTATCCGACTGGCCGGGAAACAGCTCGGGAGACCACATGTTCTGACAACCCGGCAGAGAAAACACGTCAAGGAACTGAGTGCTGCTGGCCGGTCATTGGGAGAAATCGCAGGAATTTTCCGGGTCAGCCGCACGACAGTCTGGCGGAAAGTCCACTGCGGCCTGCACTGTTCCAATACCGGGAGTTAAAGAACAGGACTTGCTGTCTCATTCAGACTGTTATTGACAGCATTCCTTAAATGACCGGTTTCGGGACAGTTAAACGCTCCTGACGCAGGGCGGTTGCCGGAAAGGCGGTAGTCTTGTGAAGTCAGCTCCGGGGGGGGGGGGCGCGGATTGTCTGGTTGGGGAGAAAATTTTGTAGATGCGTCTCCTCAAATAAAAAATCTTCCCGTTATGTTG
>NZ_JBDOBO010000071.1:1232-1529 GCF_047723935.1 Gluconobacter sp. | reverse complement strand
ATATGAAGATGTATTTTCTACAACTTTTTCCAAAAAAATAAAGCAAGATATAGATACTTCTTTTATCTCGTCTACTGTTTGTGTATTGCACGCATCAGAGAACGACTTCTCGCCGTGAGCTAAACTGTTCCTCATTGACTTTATTTTTAGAATATTATCGCTACATGCTTTATGTAAGGAAATTTTTTTTATTCCATAAGAGTTAAGAACGACATTTGCTTTCCGTAGATCTAGATTTCCATTAAATAATTTCAATCTATTAAGCAATATATCAGAGGATGGGAACCTTTGCCTGCC
>NZ_JBDOBO010000071.1:0-1222 GCF_047723935.1 Gluconobacter sp. | reverse complement strand
CAAGTGATTTAAGTATATTTTCTTTTTTTAAATTAGAGAAATAGAAAGAGGACCATAGTGACCTTATGTTTTTACTCAATTCAATAAAAGAATATTTTGAAATTTCGTCGTGAACGCGCTCTAGGCAAGACGAAAATGTTGATTCTATACTATTATACATCATTAGAAATAAAAGAGACTTAATTACGAGAGTCTCCTTTATTTTTCCATTTTCATTTCCCATCTGTCTAACCATTTCATAGACGCGATCAAACTCTAACCTTCTTTCATTGATATCATTTATAACTGAAATCATTTCGCAGCCTCCAAGAGGCGATCGCGTACAAACGTAATCCTAGAACTCAGTTTTGCCGCGCTATGTGTGCGCGTCTTACCATTAATATCATCACGAAAATTAGTATTTTGCATCCAAATCCCAACATTTATGGGGTCAACAGACAAATTGGGTTTCTCCTTCAATGCTAATGCTGTTCCAACAGCTATAGCCTCAAAATAAACTCGAGACACTGAGAGATTTGAACGCTTTGCAAAGCCGAAAGGAAAGGATTTATTTACGAATTGAATGGTGCGATCAAAATTCTTTGCCAATTCTTCTTCATCACTTTTGGTGAAATTAGTATTTTTGCTACTCATGAAGTCATCTAAAAATGTAGAGACACCATTTCTGAGAGCATTAAAATTTGGATATTTCTCAAGAAAAGCGAAATATCTCAGGATAAGCTCCTCTATCTCCTGACGATTTTTTACACTATTCGCAAGAGGAGTCATTTTAATAAGAATTGGATTAACTGCGCATCTTTTGTAAATAAAATCTGTAAATTTTCCATGATAAATTCCTTTTCTTTTTTCCATATTCCTAAGTATATCACTGCCTTTATTTATTCTCTCAAATAAATCACTTTTTATTTCTTCAGTTAAGGAGTCTGACAAAACAATAACTCTTAAGGGATAGTTGTTTATTTTTCTCTGTCTTGAGAGGGGCAGATCGGAAAATTTGAGACCGTTTAATGAATTTATAGTTTCTAGGCCGGATAGAACCAGATCATCAGCTTTAAAAGCTACCAAAGTGCGGATTCTTTGCGATCCATCTACTATTTCTATGCGGCCATTTTTATTTTCTGCCAAGAAAATTACTGGTATTGGCAAACCTAGTATAATTGACTCCACTAATTTTGATTGACGATCATCATCCCAGACAAACTCTCTTTGATATTCAGGAACG
>NZ_JBDOBO010000070.1:0-11372 GCF_047723935.1 Gluconobacter sp. | reverse complement strand
CCCTATAAGTTAAATATTCGGAAATTTTTTCAGTTTTTAACTTTTCCAGATTTGATGATTTCCGTCATGGTTACCCCAAGTCGGTTTTCATCAACCATCACAACTTCACCACGGGCTATCAGGCGATTATTCACAAGAATATCGATCGAATCACCGACTTTGCGATCAAGCTCCACAACGGCCCCACGACCCAAACGTAATAACTGGCTTACCTGCATATTCGCACGTCCCAGAACTGCACTTACTGTTACCGGGATATCGTAGATCGCTTCGAGATCATGAGCGAAGCGCGGCGGTTCTACAGACTGCGCCGATACTGCCTCGACGTCATCAAGATCGAAATTATTCTGTGTATCAGGCATTTCAATTATTCCGCGCTAACGGCAGGTAAAACTTTATCCAAAGAAAATACCTTCAAAATTTCCTGCACCAGGCTTCCTGCCTCTCGGCTGGCCTTTCCCGTCGACCAGGAAATTCGAAAGTCTCCCGAAGACAAAGTGTCATCTGCACGACAATCAATCACTTCCACTCCTTCTCGCTCACACAGCGTTAATAAATGCTGAAGTTCTTGAGATTTAGCTTCTATTCTGACGCGCGCTGCTTCCCGGAGCGTCGGCATAATTTTATCAACCAAGGCATCCCGTTCTCCTGGACCGTAACTCTCCAGGAGGGTTGGAAAAATTTTAGCCAAATAAGAGAAAATAGCGTGTGCAACATCTTCGGCCGCTTGATGTGCACACTGGTTTACCTGATCCGAAATTTTTTTTAGAACATTCAAAGAATTGCTCTCAACGCAATTCTTCCATTCAGATTTTTCTTTTTCATAATAACTGCGTTCTAATGCAGATACACGCTCCTTTTCCTGCCTCCGGGCACGATCCAAATCTTCTTCAGTATAGATCTCAGGTGTATTTACTTCTACGGGAAACATTTCTGAAGCTGACTCTGGTTCGACAGTCGGCAAAGCAGGAACGTCAAAATCTTCAGCATAAAGAGCCTTAGAAACCTGAACACGACGGTCATAGTCAGTCATGATCATACAAGCATCTCATTTGCAGCCTGCTCTTGGTCCAGGAGTTCAATTTCCCCACGATCAAGCAGAACTTTCGCAACAAGAAGAATATCACTCTGGGCCGCGTCAACGTCCTTAACGCGCACAGGCCCCAATGCCTCAACTTCATCTATCAGAATGCGCCCTGCACGCTCAGACATTGCAGCGAGGAATGCACTTCGCAGTTTGTCGCTTGCGCCTTTGAGAGCAATTGGCAAACTTTCTCGGGCGATCTGATTGAGCAACACCATGAGGCCCTCTACAGGGACCTGAGCCAACTCCTCAAAAGTAAACATAAGACTCTTAATTCGTTCCGCATCATCGTGACTGCGCTCATCCAGGGCCGTCATAAAGCGCGCTTCAAGTCTTCGATCAAAGTTATTGAAGATATCTGCGAGGACTTCATGGCTGTCTCTATGTGAGCCACGAGGGAGATTAGAGACAAATTCAGATCTCAACGTCTGCTCTACACTATGCAGAACACCTTTCTGCACATTCTCCATTTTGAGCATTCGCGTCATAATATCGAGCGAAAATTCTTCCGGAAACAGGGCTAATACTTTCGCAGAATGTGCCGCCTTGATTCTACTGAGAATAACAGCGACAGTTTGTGGATATTCGTTTTTTAAATAGTTCGCGAGCACCACCTCTGAAACATTGCCCAGTTTGTCCCACATAGTTCGCCCGGCAGGACCACGAATTTCTTCCATGATGGCTGCGGCTCGCCCAGCGGGAAGCGTATTTTTGAGCAATCGTTCTGTTGTCTCGATATCGCCAATCAAGACTTCTGAAGATCCAAGGCTCCGACTAAATTCGTGACAGACACTTTCAACAGTTTCTGCAGAGACCATTCCAAGCTGAGACATGGCGGCAGAAATCTCTCGAATTTCTTCTTCATGCATCTGCTCAAACAAGCGAGCGCAGTTTTCTTCTCCTAATGCCATCATTAAAATTGCGGATTTCTGCGCACCCGTGACAGATTTTTCCAATCCAATCATTTTCAGTGCCCTTCCTGTCTCGGCATCAGCCAATTACGCATCAGTGCAATACTTTCCGCAGGATGCGTTTCGACGAGATCAACAACCCTCTGAACAGAAGAAGCTCGAATACGGCCGGAAACTCCACTCACAGCGATTGTTTCTTCATCACTCTCCGTTAGAGGGGCTGTGGCATCATATGGAGCAGGCAAAAGAACAGTAGGGTTTCCAGTCTCAGATGCTAGTGCACCTCCTAATTCAGGCATGGAAACAGCGCCGCGACTTTCACCAGAAAGAACATTTCCTGCCGTAACCCCGCCCCCAGCCGGGCGCAGCAGGGGCCGCACAACAAAGAAGAGCACCATCAAAAGACACAGAGCAAAAATACCGAAACGCACGGCTTCCATTTCATTCGAGCGGCTCAGGAAACCCTTTAGAAAAGGCTGCTGTGGTGCAGGCATTGCCGCTTCGAGATCAGAAAACTGCATCGACATTACGGTCACAACATCGCCACGAGCCTGATCGAAACCAATGGCCGTCTTGGTCAGAGCCGTTAGCCTATCCAGTTCCTGAGTATTCCGTGGTTGCCAAGCATGCTGACCTTTCACATCCGTCTGGACGGCTCCATCGACCATGACAGCAACGCTGATACGAGCAATTCGGGGCTGATCCTGCACCAGGGTGCGAACCTTCTTGCCAATCTCGTAATTATCCGTCTGCTCCTGCCTGCTACTTTGACTTCCGTTCTGCGGCTGACCAGCGTTAGCGTTCGGCAGATTGTTTCCAACCGTCGTATTCGCTGTTCCTTGTGTATTTATACTTTTGTCATTTTTGGTTTGCTGAGAACGAAGAACCTGCTGGTCAGGGTCGTAACTTTCCTGAGTTTCCCGCACATGATCATTATTCATCGCCACGGTCGCTTCCACCCGCACATGCCCTATGCCGACAGAAGCTCCCAACATGTCCTCAACTTCACGGGAGATGCGTTGTTCCAGCGCCTGCCGTTGCATTTCTGCCGTTTGATCACCATCGACACTTCCCGCGCCTTGCCGCAGCAGGACATGCCCGCGATTGTCGACAAGCGAGATATTCTGTGCCTCCAAACCCGGTACGGCTGCGGAAACCAGGTTAACGACCGCCGCAATACTCTCCTCATCCAAACGGCGCGCACCTTCCATGGAAAGAAGCACACTCGCCTGAGCTCCCTGTTCGTTCGTCGAAAAGAGTTCTCTGTGGCGCAGTACAAGATGAACACGCGCATTACGAACACTGTGAATCAGACGGATTGACCGTTCCAATTCTCCCTCCAGCGCACGCGTTTCATTGATTGTTTGCTCAAACTGCGTCGCTGTAAAACTGTTTCCCTTATCGAAAATCTCGTACCCGACCGAGCCGCCCGACGGCAGTCCACTTTTTGCGAGAAGAAGGCGCGCCTTAGCAACCTCATCATCAGGGACCATAATCGTCGCCCCCTGATCCTGCAGGCGATAAACGATATGGGCCTTAGCAAGCTGATCTACGATTTCACCGGCTTCTCTGGGATCGAGATCTCTGTAAAGCAGCCCGGTAGCAGAGTTTGCACCATGCATGACCAAAACTCCGAGAAGCACAAGCAGAGCCACACCCACTGCACCCAGGGCAGCCAGACGCGGGAGGCCAAGCTGCTTCAGATTTGTGAGAAGAGCCTTCACTTATGCGCCCACCATACGGTCATCTGCGTACAAGCTTTTCCAGGAGGTGCCTCAAGCCCTGCCCACATGTGCGTTCACCCTGTCCTGCTGCAATTACTGACAGGTATTGTGGACAGGAAAGGTTAACGTCCGCTTAAAACGACAGAATTTCCCCCGCTCGTCGTTCAGACACCCGAAAATCCATCCAAGTCACTCAGCGGCACTGTTGCACTTCCCATTTGTACATTGATACCACTCGATGTCCGCGTCAGACCTGTTACCGTACCGGAAACCGTTGTTGGAAAAGACGCCGTTTCCCCACTTGTTCCAGTCCCTTCGACAGCAACAAAGTACTGACCGTCAGACATTTTTGTTCCACTGCTATCAATACCATCCCAGGACCAGGAGTTCGTCCCCGCCGTGGCCGTCATCGTGTCGGTCTTGACGACCTGACCGCTGGCATCGGTAACTGCAATGGCTACAGGTCCGGCTTGCTGCGCCGTAAATGTCATGCTCGCGTTGCCATTCTGTAAGGGCAACGAAGCAGTTGTGGCCGTGGTTGTTTTACCCACAAGACCGACACCAGACGTAATCTGCGTGTCCTGAGTGGCAGAAATCAGGCTGGTAAGATTGGTGTTCGTCTCAACCTGTTGCTGCACACCTGCAAACTGCGCCAACTCACTTGTGAAACTGTCGGTACTGGTTGGATTACTCGGGTCTTGATGCTGAAGTTGAGTAGTCAGAAGCGTCAGGAACTGATTAAAATTTCCCGCCATGGAGGACAGCGCAGCACTACCGGCACTACTCGCCGTAGATGTGGCTGCACCAGACGTTTGTGATGATGCACTGGACTTGGCTGCCGAAACAGCGTGGCTGAGAAGCGATGATGAATTGACAGAAGAGACCATAAAACAAGCGTCCTTTATGCGGTCAGATCAACAACACCGCGTAAAATTTTTCGAGGAAATACGGAGGCTCTCTCATTAAGATCTTCAGATGAGACCTCGGGAGAACCACCAACAGGGGGCGATCGTTGCTGACTGCCTTCCCGATCAGAACTTCTGGGATAGTCTTGAGAGAAAGATCCCAGAAAACCAAACGTAACTTCTGTGGATATTGCAGTCCGGTCTGCTGAGACAGGCAAAGTGCTCTGATTCAGTGAGGACAATAAGCTCTCTTTATTTGTTGAAAGACTTCGCAGTGCATCTGAAGTTTCAGCCAGAATGTGGATGTGGCGTCCCCCGTCCTTGTCTTCCTCAACAGACATGCGGATCTTGCCTTCACGCTCCAAGGACATTTCAATCTGGGTATTGAGGTGCTGACCTGTTGCCTGGTGCGTGATGACAGGGCCGTTCAAAGCTGACTGATGCGCCTCGTCCTGCGTCGGTGTTAGAAGGCTATTATGTCCAGAATCAGAGTTCTGCAATTTCGAGGTCGAAAGTTCCAGGAATAACCCCGGGACCTCAGCAATCGGTGCTGGCGCAACATCAATATGTTCTACCAACGCAAGAGAGACCACCCCTGCACTCTCTGTTTCAGAAACTTGCAGGTCTTCGCTTACTTCAAGCTGATCTGTCGCGGGTTTCGTCTCGCAATTGAACGAAGCGACACTGAGAGAAGGCTCAGATACCGAGCTTTGAGTGCTATCGTCTTCTAGATCCGAAACGCACTGTGTAGGCAACTCAACGCGTTCGCCCGAACCAGGTTCATCCGTCTTCCCTGGTGCGGATACGTTATCATTTTGCAGCGCGGGCAAAAACGTTTCTGTAACTTCCTCTGTAGAGGGACCCATAGAAATCTTCTGAGCCGATACTTCCGAGGGACGTTGAACCACCTTGGTCGCACTCGATGTTTTCTCAAATTTCTCTGGAAGCGAACTCGATTGAACAGGCTGTTCGGAGACCTTTGTAGCCGGGCTCGAAGATTTTAAGCTTCGAGCCCCCCCGCAGTTTTCCGTTGAAACACGGGGGCCTTGGCCGCCTTCAGGTACTCTAGCCGTCTGGGTATTTTTTTCACCGGACGACGGAGGAGTATTTTTGCTGGAAACAGCCTTGGCGTCAGGCGGCTGTGTCTTCTCGTGAACGTAGCTTTTCAGAAAATCCTGAAATCGTTCTTTGGAAGCAAGCTGTGCACCAACAGGAAAGACGCTGCCACCAAGCGCTATCGCGGGCTTTGCTACGGGCAAAATCTGCGACAATGACAAGCCCTCCTACACCCGGTGAAACAACCGGAGAGAAGAGTGCCACGGCAGGCGTAAAGAAAAGGTTTATACGCGGCCCTTTTCCAAGAAGCCGCGTATCAAACTCAGTTCTGAATGTGATCGTATCCGGGAGAACCAGGAAATGGCCCTCGCGTAACCGCTGCTGGCGCCGGACAAACCGGCGGCGTTCCATCAAGCGCAAAGGCCTGCACCGTATGGGACGAAGCTGCCACAAGTCCTCTCACAGCAAGAGGCTGTGCCAGACGTACACCTGCCAGAAGCTCTTCTGGAAGAATGACAGTCGTTCCATCACGCAGCATCACGCCTGTTGGCGTAATACGGGAAACAATCCCCTTCGTGACGGGCAGCGGTGACATGTCATACAGACATGGCGCGGCCGCGGCGACCATCGGGGCGGAGAAAGCCAGAAGCAGGCTTGCGAGAGCGAAAGGTTTCAATGCCGGAAATGCCTCATGCCAGTGAAGACCATGGCGATTCCAGCTGCATCGGCAGCGTCGATCACCTCCTGATCGCGAATTGAGCCACCGGGCTGAATCACAGCCACAGCACCAGCAGCAACAACACTCTCAAGACCATCTGCGAACGGGAAAAACGCATCCGATGCCGCCACAGATCCCTTAGTCAACGGGGCAGTCTCACCCGCAACATTTGCAGCATCTTCGCTTTTGCGAGCAGCAATGCGCGCGCTATCAACACGGGACATCTGCCCCGCACCAATCCCGACAGTCGCATTGTTGCGAACATAAATGACTGCGTTGGATTTCACGTGCTTGGCCACTCGGAACGCGAACAGGAGATCTTTCATCTCCTTTTCCGTGGGCGCGCGTTTGGTGACGACCTTCAGATCGCTCTCAAGGACGCGGCCTGCATCCCGGCTTTGCGCCAGAAAACCGCCTGCGACAGAGCGAAAAGCCAGACCTTCAGCTTCAGGGTCCGGAATTCCGCCCGTGAGCAACAGGCGCAGGTTCTTCTTGCGAGAAAGAATTTCAATAGCCTGTGCGTCCGCATCCGGGGCAACAATCACTTCCGTGAAAATCGCACTGATGCGTTGAGCCGTTTCTGCATCTAGCGTTCTGTTCACAGCGACGATGCCACCAAATGCCGAAACCGGATCACACCGCAGCGCCGCAATCCATGCCTGTTCCAGCGTTTCAGCAGACGCCACACCGCATGGATTAGCGTGCTTGACGATCACGACAGTCGGCGCATCAAACTCAGCAACAGCCTCGAACGCTGCGTCTGTGTCATTAAGATTGTTGTAGCTCAGCGCCTTGCCCTGCACCTGACGAGCCGTCGCGATGCCCGCCCGTGTGCTGCCATCACGATAGAAAGCAGCTTTCTGATGTGGGTTTTCACCATAACGCAGAAGCTCGTCGCGAGAGCCACTGAGCGTCAGAACAGGGGGCAACAATTCGCCCGCACGCTCCGCGAACCAACGGGAGATCATACCGTCATAAGACGCCGTATGGGCGTACGCAGCACCGGCATAATCACGACGCTCACTTAGATACGTTCCGCCCGCGTCCAGAGACTGAACGAAATCACCGTATTGCTGAGGAGACGTCAGGATCGTGACATGATCGAAGTTCTTGGCCGCAGCACGGATCATGGCCGGACCGCCAATATCGATATTCTCGATACAGTCTTCATCGCCCGCGCCGGATGCAACCGTAGCTGCGAAAGGATACAGGTTAACGCAGACCAGATCGATTGGCACGATGCCGTGCTCTTCCATCTGGCTCAGATGAGCCGGCAGGTCACGACGTGCGAGAATGCCGCCATGAACCTGCGGAACCAGCGTCTTGACACGACCGTCAAGAATTTCGGGAAAGCCCGTATGCTCTGAAACATCTTTGACAGTCAGACCCGCCTCACGCAGCGCCCTTGCCGAGCCCCCCGTCGAAAGCAGTTCTGCACCGTGGGCGGCAAGCGCGCGCCCCAGTTCAATCAGTCCCGTCTTGTCAGAAACGGAGAGAAGGGCGCGACGGACGGGGAGTCGGGTCTCAGTCATGATGGAAATGCAATATCCTTCAAAACATGTCCGTGCAACCGCTGGTGATGCACGACGTAAGGAGCGTGACCACCAAATGGCTCACGTCCCGCGAACCCTGCCCACCCTAATAGAAAGAGGGTAGGCAGAAGAAGCATGATCTCGCCCAGGCCGCCTGTGCGGACATAGGGCCAGAAAGACAGTCTGGACCGGCTAAGGGGCGCCAGAAGCTGGCAACCACCGGTTGGCAGGTCAGCCGCAATGTGGGTGGCAACGCCCAGCAGAAGGGCGCCAATCGGGCCTCGCAGCGCACCTTCCCCCATAAAAGCCCCAACCAGAGCGGCGATCAAAAGCAACACAACACCGGAATGCGTCATCCCACGATGACCAAACGTCCGCGCCAGAAAACGGGACAGAAATTTGACCCGGGCCCCAAGCATGGAGCGTTCCGTATCAATGTCCGGAAGCAGGCTACCCAGCAACCCTGTGCAGACCGAAAAAGGCTCGGCTGACAGGACATGCCAGCGCATCGCACACAAAACAGCAAATCCGCCAATCAGGAGATGAGAACGTCCAGTCACGGGTTCTTATGATCCGATTCGGACGTTATCGGAAAGGGTCGTAACCCCTTTTCCTGCAAAGATATTCATAAATTCCATCCCCCATCTTCTTCTGGAGATGTTCTTTATCCGTTCTCAAGCCGAGAAACAGGCCCTCACTA
Source organism: Gluconobacter sp. (assembly GCF_047723935.1). Classification (NCBI taxonomy): domain Bacteria; kingdom Pseudomonadati; phylum Pseudomonadota; class Alphaproteobacteria; order Acetobacterales; family Acetobacteraceae; genus Gluconobacter; species Gluconobacter sp. Next base: position 2,742 of record NZ_JBDOBO010000070.1, on the reverse strand, counting down.
AAAAAAAGAAAGGCGGTCCGGATAACTTCCAGACCGCCTTCCTGTTTTCAATGGAGCGAAAAATTTACAAGGGATCTTAGCTCTGGCGCAAAAGAGCTGCAGCCGTAGCACGCTGCGTCACCGTCTTTGCGTCGAACTCACCTGCCGTAATCCACGATCCGCCAACACAGGATACGGAGGGAAGTGCCAGCCAGTCCGGAGCACTCCCTTCAGTGATGCCGCCTGTCGGGCAGAAGCGGACATTGCCGAATACGCTGGCCAAGCTCTTCAGCGCCGGAATGCCACCATTGGTCACAGCCGGGAAGAACTTGAAGCGTGTCAGCCCCAGATCCAGACCGCGCATGATGTCGCCAGCATTTGCGACGCCCGGAAGGAAAGGCATGTCATGATCGCGGGCAGCGTCAGCCAGCGGTGCGGTTAAGCCAGGGCTCACAATAAAGCGGGAGCCAGCCTTCACTGCGCGCTCCAGATCCGTCGGGTTCAGCACAGTGCCCGCCCCAACAAACGCACCATCCACCTTGGACATTTCCTCGATCACTTCGAGCGCACAAGGCGTCCGCAGCGTCACTTCCAGAGTGGTCAGGCCACCAGCGACCAGCGCTTCAGCCAAGGGACGAGCCTGTGCAACATCATTGACCACCAGCACCGGAATAACCGGGCAGCGGGTCATGACAGCATCAAGTTTGGCAGTATCAGTCATGAAATTTGGTCCTTAGTGAATGGCGTCGCCAACGGCTTCGATTACCTGATCCATTTGGGCCAGCATGGCGGATGCGCCGGTTTCGGCCGGATCATGCACCGAACGCATGAGGGCAAACAACTCACGTCCGGTTCCGAGAGCAGGCGGCGGCGGCGCAACAGGTTCGCGTGCCTCCCATTCTGCCGGATCGACAAGAACCTCAATCTGCCCCGTTACGGCACAAACCCGGATCATGTCACCATCCCGAACGCGGGCAATCGGGCCGCCAACCTGCGCTTCCGGGCCGACGTGAATGGCAGCAGGCACCTTACCACTTGCACCTGACATCCGTCCGTCTGTCAGAAGAGCCACCTTGTAGCCCCGATCCTGCAACACGCCGAGCGTTGGCGTCAGTTTGTGCAGTTCCGGCATACCATTGGCTTCCGGCCCCTGGAACCGCACAACAACAACGACATCCCGCTCAAGCTCACCATTCTGGAACGCTGTGGCAACATCATGCTGATCATGGAAAACGCGCGCCGGGGCTTCAATGGTCAGAAACTCTTCAGCAATGGCACTGCTTTTATAGATGCCACGACCGACATTGCCCTGCATGAGCTTAATACCACCATCAGCCTTGAACGGCTCTTTGACGTCCCGGAGAATGTCACGGTCCAGCGATGGCTTGGCATGCGTGTAAACGACTTCGTCATCCTGCAGGCTGGCACGGCAGGCATAATCGGCAAATCCGCCGCGCGAGACCGTCATGATGTCCGTGTGCAGAAGGCCGGCGCGGGAAAGCTCGGCAATCAGTGTCGGCATACCACCCACATGATTGAAGGCGTTCACGTCCTCAGAGCCACTGGGGTAAACGCGCGTCATCAGCGGAACTGCTGCTGAGAGGCGGCTCAGATCTTCCCAGTCAATAATGATACCCGCGGCTCGGGCAATGGCAGGCAGGTGGATGGTGTGATTGGTCGAACCGCCGGTTGCCAGCAAGCCGACTGCCGCATTCACAATAGCCTTTTCATCGACACACTGCGCCAGTGGGCGGACATCTTCGCCATTCAGGCTGATTTCCGCCAGACGATGGACGCTTGCGCGCGTCATGGCCTGCCGAAGCGGCGTGTTCGGATTGATGAACGCAGAATCCGGCATCATGAGACCCATGATCTCAACCATCATCTGGTTCGTATTGGCCGTGCCGTAGAAGGTGCATGTGCCAGCGCTATGGTAGGAGGCGTTTTCCGCTTCCATCAGACGGTCCTGCCCGACCTTGCCCTGCACATAGAGCTGACGGATCCGCTGCTTTTCCTTGTTAGGAAGACCTGACGGCATAGGGCCGGCCGGGATCAGCATTGTCGGCAGATGTCCGAAGCGCAGAGCCCCCATCAGGAGGCCCGGGACAATCTTGTCACAGATCCCCAGAAGCGCGACACCTTCGAACATGCCGTGGCTCAGGCCGACAGCCGTGGACATGGCAATAACGTCACGGGAGAACAGGGAAAGCTCCATTCCCTCCTGTCCCTGCGTCACGCCATCACACATTGCTGGCGCACCACCGGCGATCTGAGCAGTTGCGCCAACTTCGCGGGCGAACAGCTTCATCTGGTCCGGGTAACGTCCATACGGCTGATGCGCCGACAGCATGTCGTTATAGGTCGTCACAATCCCGAGGTTCGTGCTGGCCGGACGCATAAGCTCCGGCTTGTCAGACGCAGCCGCAGCAATGGCGTGAGCGAGGTTTCCGCAGGCCAGGCGTGGGCGGGAGACGCCTTTGGCCCGGTTTCGCTCCATCAGAGCAAGATAACGGCGACGGGAGACTTTCGAACGCTCGATGATCCGGGCGGTCACGCTCTCGACGACGGAATTCAAAGACATTGGAACACTCGCTGCTCGACTGACACACGCGCTGCCAGACGGAAAAAACGCTCTTTCCGCTGAAAGACACAGCCTCGTGAAGGGGCTCCTTTCATACGCAACCGAACTTGGAACAGCAACACCTCACAATGCCTTTCCGAGAAAATTTATTATTTTTATTTCTCAGAATGGCTTTTTATCTT
>NZ_JBDOBO010000069.1:0-11384 GCF_047723935.1 Gluconobacter sp. | reverse complement strand
TCTCCCCCAGTGACGAAAACCCCTTCACTGTTGAATAAGAACGAATACTCATTTGATCCGAGCAATTCCAGCGCCTCTTCGCGCGTATGATCTGCTGTTGCTTGACAAAAACTTACCAAAACTGAACGCTTGATGTGACCTATCGCGTTATTGCTTTTGGCAAAGAACTCGGCATTCCCTTCTGGAGGGAGAGCTATAATCTCGAGATCGTCACCATCAGCGTTCGACGATCTCGTCCCAAAGCTAGGGGGATTTTTAAGGTGAATATTTGCCGCCGCCAGTTCCGCGGCCAACTCGCGAGCTTGCGCCGAATTCATCACGCCCGTGATTCTTGATAAAACGGGCTCTACAGCCTCCAGACAAATTCCGGAATCATCAAACACGGTGTATATAGCTATGTCTTTTACTCGAATGTACAAGGTGTAAGCGCTGGACACGGTAGCAATATCAAAAAATTCATCTTCGGAGTTCTCTCCAACTTCGACGAACAACATTGATCCGTGGACATACTTACCAATCTTTGCGCCGGAGTAATGGGCGCGGGCGAGACAATGCATGTGGTGAAATGTTGACCAATCATAGCCATCAGATATGTAGAATCGTCCAAGGCGCGTATCCGGGTTCTGTAAAAGCGTTTTGTCTTTAAGGTGCATTTTTACAAAGAGTAGGGCCATCCACTGAAACAGGCGCTCGGTCCCCTCGCGCTCGACCAACGCGCTTAGACCTGAAAAGCCCTTCCCAAACGCTTCGCTGATTGGTTTTTCAAAATGCTCCGCAAGACCCGTGTTACATTCAGTGCAACACGGGATGGTATAACTTCCATATCGGTGCAGCCTACCGTTCGGAAGCTGAATATTCCCCGAGTGAATATTGACATTCCTCAACAACCAATTTGGTATAACATGCTCTCTATTGAATGGGACTTTACTCGGATGTCGTCCGCATATAAAGCAATGATCGCCCTCACAGATATCAGAAACAAATTTGTCTATACTACAAAATCGTAGGCGACCGGTTTTGTCGTAGATCGACTTGTCAGTGCTGATGGGCATCATGAGATTATGCTGGAGAACTCACAAAATTTCAACAAGATTACAGTGAGTAATGTTTTAACCGAACAATGTTTCACCTACACGTTTGGCATGCTTGTTGCGACCGCAAGCTGAACCGCTCTAAAACTGATGGAAGCCAGTCTTCGAAAGTCGAACATTCATGTCTGTTCTTCGGAATCACATATTGGTGCACCGACGTCCGATATGAGAGGCAAAGTGGCCGCAGGAGTCTGCGCTATTCACCTGGAGGGATCGAAGAACCCTTGATTGATGTGCTTGTCCGGTAATTTCTGGCTTTTGGCGATTTGGTTGACGGCGCTTTGGGTCACTTTTGACCTGCGTTTTGAGCGGATCGAGCGTTGCCCCTCGCTGGATGGCTATGCGCTCGCACTCAATCTTTCGAGGAAGAGGAAGCGGCGCATATTATAGACGATATTGGCCAGTCCGATCCTCATGGTGGCCCGCGTTATGCCTAGGGCGTGTCGTCAGTTAGCGTGGAGTGGCATGAGGCTTGTACTCCCGTTTGATCTGTGATGTTTTCTCTCTGTTTTTCGGGGAGATACAGAGATGCGACGGTATGGTCTGAGCGATGATCAGTGGGCTCGGATAAAAGACCTTCTCCCAGGTCGTGAGGGCCACGTCGGCGGTACGGCCACGGATAACCGTTTGTTTGTGGAAGCGGTTCTGTATCGCTACCGCGCAGGCATTCCCTGGCGTGATCTGCCGACCCGTTTTGGAGACTGGAAGAACGTCCACCGGCGACTGCGCCGCTGGTGCGAAAGCGGTGTGATCGAGAGCATTTTCCGGAATCTGGCGGCTGACCACGACAACGAATACATGATGATCGACAGCACGATAGACCAAGGAAACGCATGAAGGAGAGGCGGTCGTTGATCAGATATTCCGTCCGCTCATCAGACAGATTGTTCAATGTCTGGATCACCAGGATCTTGAACATTAGCACCGGATCAAATGACGGTCGTCCGCCTTTGCTCCCATCTGAATAGGCCAAAACCTGCTCCAGATTCGAGCGGAACACCTCAAAATCCACAGTCCGGGAAAACGCTTCGAGCTGGTCACCAAGCCCGCTCAGCCGAGCAAGACGCTCTTCAACATCAAAGAAACCAGACTGCCTCATCTTCCACCCCGCACAATCAACGCACGAAAAATGGAATCACAAGACAAGGCTCAAAACCAAGGGGTTTTTCGATCCCTCCACCTATGTGACAATTGTTTCCACCCCTTCACTCTGGAGCGCGAAAATCTGAGGATCATTCACCTGTGCGTCAGTTGAAACCGGCACACGTTCGCCCCATCACAGAACACTCAAAGCGATCCGGCATACACTGGAGGCGGCAGGAATCCTCTTTATTGGTGAGGAAGGCAATTTGGGGCCGGGCGTCAGGCTCAATAGCAATGAACACCCAGCGCTTATGTCAGATATGGAACAGCATGCCCCTGAGCTTCGGCACAAACTCAGCCCCGGCGCTTTTCAGGAACCATATAGTTCATTCTCTGCTTATTCCGCATGCTCAACCAATATAATGCATGGCACCATCCTGCCTTCACCTTTGGCAGAAAGCTTAAATAAAGCACGTAGCGATAGCCATAAAGTTATGTTTGCGATAAAAACCTTAAATATGGATCATGCTATCCTCCCATGTTTAAGGTTTTCGCCGTGAACCGTCAGGATTTAGCGGGAGGCGTCAGAGAGTGTCTGGCCCGCCTGCCTTACCCTTATGAGAACCATTATGGCGTTGTCCCACTTCCAACCTCGCTTCCCTCGCCATGCCTCATTGATCAAAGCTGTCAGTACCCCTTGATCTGTTCTGGAATAGATCAGATCGGGATGCTTTGTAAGAAAGTAATAAACTGACTGCATGTCCGTGTGTCCCCAGTTCGGCCGGTCATCAATAAACTGCCTCAGTCCATCAAGGGCTTCCTGGTTAATATCTTCAACCCGTCGCCGAAAAGCACGATACTCTTCACTACTCTGGCAGTTTTCAGCCTCACGCTCCATCGACATCAATGGGGCAAGAGTTGCAATCAACTGCTCTATCTCCATCACATCATCTTCCATCATGGCCTGCTCCTGTCACAAACCCGGCTCGACGTTACGGCTTCTGCCTCTATCACGCACCTGCTCCTGTTGCCGTACATGCTTTTTCTTCTGATTACGCTTCAAACCATCAACTGATTTCTTGATAGATTCAGCCATATTCTGGGTCTGGTAAGCTTGCCGTCGAAGTTTACGACTCACATCATCCCACTGTTCAGGCGTTATCGCGCGTAATCCCCGGCTCGCCTGTCGTGCACGCTGCTTCTCCCCAGGAGACTTTCCTTCCTGCCTTGCCTTCTCATTAACATGGGCCTGTGTAATCCAGCGACGTATGTCATCCTGATATTGTAGCTCTACACCTTCGAGATCTATCGCCAGTGACTTGTAGGGGTGCTTGCCCATGTCACCAGCAATGCGATTTAGAATATCCTCAATCGTGACTGGGGTCTTATCCCCCAACGGGCGAGAAAAAGTTTCCGCCTCCGTTACGGGAGCTTCAGCGATCTTCGTCCAACAGGTCAGAACGTGACGGCTCTCAGCCACATAGGCCGTGAACCCCGTCATTGCCGTTGTGCCGCGTGGCATGGCGTTAATATGTTCGTCTGAAGTAATCCCTTGGGCTGCATCAATGGTCATCGCATGACCAAACCCTAACTTGATCCGCCCTGTTTTCCTGTCGGCCAAACGCTCCCATGGAACGAAACCTTCGACGCCGTGACTATTCTTCAGAACAATGCCTTTATCGGTCCACCCCTTCACATCGACAAAATCGCCATTGTTGCCCAACTGGCGCCAACGGTTGCGGTCATTTGTTCGCACCAGGCAGTTCGTCCGTGAAAAAAGACGCACCCTGTCACCAACAGAAAGGGGCAAATCATATTCTTCTCCTCTCTGGTCTATAGCTGCCCGAACAATCTCTTCTTTTCCAATCTCGCCCCGAATACGTAGCCTTTCACGCACGGCAATACTCAGTGCCATGACATCTTCATTGGTGGGAGCTGACATTGTAATCCCACGCTTCGACCCGGCTGCCGTCAGCATGTCACGGCGCTTGAGGTAGAAGTCTGCGATCTTTTCCACGACCTGAGTATGATCGCCACCGACCAGACTGAACGTGCCATCTTTACGCTTCATGTCGATGGCCTGTCGGGTACGCTGGGTGTCCTGCTCTTTCTGCTTCGCTTCGGAGAGCGTCAGGTCTCGGCCGGGGCTCCGGAATAGGCCAGCAATTTCACGTCCGCGGGCCGTTTTCTGTCGAACGGTGCTGAGCAGGGCTGGCTGTGCTTCTTTGGGAAGCACACGCATGAGCAGCTCTACAGCATCACCGGCCTCAATCGCCTGTGCCTGTTCCCTGTCCGCCAGAATACGCAAGGTGAATCCTGCTTCCTGTTGGTAGCGCAGGATCTGTAACATCTGACCTGGTGCAATCTGGCTCGCTTCATCCAGAACCAGAACGCTATCCGGGTCGAGGTTCAGGCTTCCATCCTCAATTTTCCTCAGAAGGGGGGCAAGAGCATAACGCTCTTCAATACCTGCATCCGACAGGGCGTCCGCCTGACGCCAAGCCAGTGCTGCCCCGACCATTCGCCGACCATCCTGCTTCCATGCATCCACCAACGGCTGGAGCAGAGTGGTCTTGCCAGCCCCGGCAACACCCGTCAAAAAGGCAAGCTGGCCAGCTTCCCCCATTGCATAGATGGCAGCAAGCTGTGCCTTGCCATGGTCAGGCTCGCGCTCAAAATCCAATCCCGAACGCGCAATAGCCGCCGCAATCTGCTCGCTCGACAACACCCCTGTTTGTGTTCTGGACGCGAGGCCAGCCAGATCAGCCATTTCTTCTTCAAGGGCCAGTTGAGCCGTTGTCGCAATCTGCACAAGACGATCGCGTTCCTTCTCAACGAAGAGAACCATCTCGCCGTTCACAAGGATGCCCCGCTCCTCGATCATTTCCGCTACACGGTCGATGTCCGAACTGGATGCAATCCCTGCCGCAATCAATCCATGGGCTGCATGAACCCGGAACATGTTCTTATCCAGAACAGCCGCAGTGCGGAATTCATCCGCGAGCAGCCTGGCCGCAACCTCATACGCTTTATCAAACCGTTCCTGCTGGGTAAGCTCCTGAGGCTTATCATCCGTAAGAACGGTCTTGTGCTCCCAGCCCATTTCCCTGGCCTGTTCCCGCCAGATCTCCCGGTCGTTAGTGCCATCATATTTTTTGGACCGGAACGCAAGGTTGGCCTGATGCAGCACCTGAAACTTCTGATCGGCCGTCATGGTATTCCAATCACCACCCTGACGCTTCACAAAAGCCTTGGCCTGCTGTTCTGCCTGCCTCGACCGTTTGGAAAACGCCTCGCAAGCCTCCTTGGGGATCGCTTCAATGACGACTGCTTTTCCGCGGGCATCTGGGGCAATCTGTACACCAAGCTTCCGCAATTCCTGCGCCAGCTCTGCCTGGAAATACGCCCCATAAAGATGGGCTGTAACATTCGTCAGGCGCGCACTGTCCAATGACCCAAGGTGCCCGCTCTCGGTGGCCACAGCGTTAAGCATGACGTTATGGATGTGCGCCTGCGGATCACCGGGAACCGGTATTTCCACCGATGCAGTCGCACCCGCCTCTCCATCCTGAATATGCAGCGCTGGACGGGCGGTATAATGACGGAAGGAAATCCATGCCACCTCACCTTCCTCTTCAAGACCTGCCCCTGCTTTCCCCCGGCGTGCAATGCCAATCTCGCTTCCAATTAAAACCAAAGCCCGATCATTTGCGAGGTGGATAGCCTGCCAGATCAGGGCCTGCTCCGCTTTGGTCTCAGCGAACTCGGCGGCGAGTGTAACTGACTTATCCGGCGAGGCTGTGAAGTCAAAACCCGATATTTTCCGGCTGGCATGGTCTCCAGCCCATTTGCCACCCGTGTCGGCTCTCTTACACTCAAAAAGACGCGCCAGTCCCTCATCAGTGGGAGGCTTGGTTGTATCAATACCTAACTGGTCGGCAATCCTGCCGCCAATATGAGGAGCCCACGCGCCCTTGCCCTCACGACCAGTGTAATAAGAATTGAGCCGTTCGCCGCTTTCCGTGTTTTTCTCCAGATCACGGTCGGTCCGCACATCGTTTTCTGGCTCCAACTGATGTTCGCGCAGATATGCGACAATCAGTTTCCCTGCCCCGTCAGCTGTCAGTTTACGAAAGGTAATCATGGCGCACCATGATCTCTGGTGACTTTAACCAGGTCGTCGACCGATGCCTTTACACCACTCAGCGTATCAGAAAGCTCAGAAATGGCATTGGCCATTTGGGCGAGAGCCTCAGAGATCTTCGCACTTTCGTCATCATCGTCTGCAGGACTGACCAGCTTAAGGATATCCTTGATATCCTTCGCCATGACATCGCCCTTTGACAGAAGGATCACCAGAAGATCCGCTAATTTTTGCTGACCTGAATCCACCACGTCCCAAACTCCTCTTCAATAAGATGGAATGAGTATGGTCGGTTCAGTTGTGAATACGGTTCTTCAGTCCGTCCGGGGGACGAGAACCTTGCGCGAACGCCTTGCTTCACTCACAAAGGCATCCCTGATCGTGCGGTACAGCGATGGCGGCAGAAAACCGTAAGCGACCGTAGATTGGTCTTTTCCGATTGGTCTGAGGTCCGGGCCTGGCCAGATAAAATCATTTGCCTCGGTAATGACGACCCACGATCGCGCATCATCCAGTCCAAGCCTCTGCTTGGTGGTGTGTGGAAGTTCAATGGCGGTTTGCCCGGCTACAGGGGGTGAGTGTGTGACAGGCAGGACAAGGACCCGTGTCAGGCCCGCATCATTCTGGGTTGTGAGAATGATGGCACATGGACGATCCTTTCGGCCTTCCTCCTGCCCTTGATCTGCTTCCCGACGCCACAGGTAGAAATACCGAATTACAAGTCCCGGTATCGGGTCCGGGAAGCTCACTGGTTGCTGATCTCTGCATCCAGTTGGGCATAACTATCTGGCACCTCGGTCGCTGCGATAGCTTCAATATCCATCTCGCTCAACTCGTTGGGCAGAACAACACGGCGGGATCTGGCGAGCAGCTTCTGGTATTCAGCAGCAGACAGCACCACCAGCCTGTCCTTCCCATTACGGGTAATCGTTACGGCTTCTGACAGGGCCTGATCGGTCATGGTGCCATAATTGCGGATGAACTCTGCACTGGAAACACGCACTGTCAGCTCTCCTACTGGTCAGATGTAAGGGTATGTAACTTTCGCATTATACGAACCTTACAAACCATAGACCAGCGCAATTCCTTCGTTCCTCATGATGTTTTTTTAATCCTCCTGAGTGGCCCCGTAGGGGCCGCACCCAAAAGGGTGCATTTGTATATGGAAAAGGTTTTTTGGTGATGTTGTTGTGATGTAGTTCTGATGTAAAGCGGCAGCAAAAGCGAGAAAGAGTTGATGGATAACTGATGTCTTGGTATAGGGCTTGGGCGGCCACAAAAGGCGCAAGAGTGTGGGAAGCGGCCAAAATGACGACAATAAGCATCGGGATTGAAGGGGCGTTGGCAGCGCTTGACGACGCTTATGGCGCGGCATCGTTGCGGGCATGGATGGAGCGGCATCGTGACGCATTGCTCGCTCATCTGGATGGCCGTCGGATCAACTGGCGCGCACTCTGTGAATGGTTTGCCTCGGCTGGCCTGACAAACGCCAAAGGTGAAACACCGAGCATCCGTTGCGCCCAGTTAACCTGGCACCGCGTCGGCAAGTGGCTGGAACGCAGGAAGACCCAAGCAGCAGAGCGGAATGCTGAAACCCTGCGCCTCGAAGCGGAACGCGAGAGCGAAAGAGCTTTACGCGATGCAGAAAACCGCCTGAAGCAGGAAGCAGAGGCCATTGAGAGAGCAAAGCTGCTCGAGAAGATGGCGTGTGCTGAACGCGCAGCAGAATGGCAGCGCGAAAACAGGGCGCGCGTAGAAGAGTATAAGCATCAGGCGAAACAGAACCGTGCAGCTGAAACAGCTACGCCAACCGTGACAAAGCCAATACCGGCACTATCAGAAGCCCAGCCAGACGGCTCGCATCTGGTTTATCTGGATTTGCCCAAAGTCGATAAAGTTTCAGCTAAGGCCTATTTGCCGCACGACCCGTCTTTGCCTCCCGTTCAGGAAGGCGAACTGGAACAGATAAGGCTTCTTCCGTTCAAGTTCAGTGATCTGCCGGGCTACCCAAGCCATAGGAATTACGATTACGAGTTCGAGTGGCTGAGAGATGTTGGACATCTGCTTTGGGCCAGACACGGAACTACAGAAACGATGACTTTTGCAGAAAGCGAAGTTTTCCGTGCGGCCCGAAATCAGGTACCCGGTTTTTGGCGTGATATTACCCCGCAGTAGCACGTCTGAGAGTATTCACAACCTGAACCCGTATCCTTGATTTGAAGGTGTACATCCTGTCCACCGATCATACTCGAGGATTGCATGTCTGAGAAAACGACAACCGTTACACCAAACTCATCCACTCAATCCCGTCGGGCATTCTGGCGGATAGGTCGGGGGCGAAGCGGGGGAAGTCTGGGTTGTGCAGGGATTGCCCGCCGGGCGATTGCCCTTGGTCATCCTGTCCTTGTTGCAGATGGCGATATCAACAACCCCATGCTCTCCCGGCTCTACCCAGCCACAAGCAAATACGGCGTTGAACGTCCGACCAGCGCCACCCTTGAAACGAGCAAAGTCTGGCTGGCAGACATTCTGGCTCAGGCACTACAGCGCGAAGCGTCCGTCATTATTGATATGGGCGGTGGAGACCGTGTGAGCGAAGAACTGGCTGAAGAGTCCAATCTGGGAGAATTCCTAAGTCACAGCGGTCTCCAGCCTACCTATGGTTATTTCACAGGCCCTGAGCGTGATGACTTTGAACACGTCCACCGCATCTGGAACAGTGGTGTCTTCAAAGGCGGACAATCAGTGCTGATACTCAATGCCGGGCTAGTTCGCACCCACAATAGCGCAGTGGATCCTTTTGCATGGTTACGCAAAGATTCTCGCTATCAGGAAATGGCATCTCAGGGTGTAAAGATTATCGATATGCCTGCGCTAACCTGCATGAAACACATTGAGGGGGCAGGACTTACCGTTTTTGATGCTATCGACGGAAAAGCATGTAGCAATGGCCAACCCCTAAACCTGCTCTGGGTCCATATGGCCAAAGAATGGTACAATAAGCTTATTATTGCCCTCGAAAGCGAAGGTGGTAAGAAATGGTTGCCTTAACCCCACAGGGCAACCAAAAGGAACAGGAGGCGCGAGAGCGTCTCCTGAGTGCCCTTCATGACGCGGGAATTGGGTTGGACACTCCGCTTGGCATTCTGATTATGTCGCAAGCCGAGGCATCAGCAGCAGCCAAGGATACGACAAGCACCCTTCTTGATGAGCTAAAAGCTGAACGCCTGTCGGTCCAGAGCGACCTGACAGCACTGCTTGAACGGTTGGACAAAGGATTTCAAAGTATCCAGAGCCTCCAAAATACAGGGGAAGCACGCCTTAAAGAGCAGGAAATTGCCCTCGCGCGGGATCAGCAGGCCCTCTTTGACCGCTTCATGGCCTCGTTGGAAAAGGGCTTGAAGGAACAGACCTTCGAGCGGATCCGCGAGCGTCTTCCGACACAGGAATACACGTTTTACCGGGAAGCCCGTTGGCACGCCTATGCCCGATTGGCTCTCATGGCGGGTGGCCTTATTTTAATGGGTGCGTGTGTTTCACTGTTTGCGACATGGGACCAGAGCAGTCGCGGCCGTTATTGTCTGACACACACGTATCATGATTCCAAAACAGGCCAGCTCTGGTGCGATCTGAGCGATGTTCCTCCTTCCTGATGCTGAACTGCCAGCCCGTTCCGGCCTGTCAAGTCCAGAGCAACCTGAGCCTGACGAAGTGGCCTGCGTCCAGCGCGGGGCTATTGCCCTGCGATGGGTGCGGGCCACTTCGTCCTGGCGAGGGTTGCGCCGCCGCGAAGCGGAGCCGTAGGCTGACTGGACAGGCCGGAACGGGCGATACGCTCATGATTAAGCGGACAAGAAACACATAAGGCGGCCGAGGCCGCCTTATTCCGTATTACCGGGCAAAAATGGGCAGTTCCGGGTTTCCCATTCGCTCATTAAGACTGTTCAAGACGCTTTCTCAAAGCTGCAAGCCGGTCCGCAATCGGCCCCAAAGCAAGAGCAATCAGCGCACTGAAGAACACAAACGGCAGCGCGAGGTAAAGGATACTCTGCGTAAAACCATCCATTTTTCAGTCCTCCTTGTCTGTATTATAAGGGATCAAGGCGAGTAATACCAAAGAAATAAATTCGAACAGGAGAGCCACACATAAGGCGGCAAGAGCTGTCCGTAGGTTAAGAGCGCCAAAATTTGAAAATAAGGGCGTTACCAGACCCACGCCTATAATAGCAAGAGCAACGGATTGAGTCAGGGATGAAACGGCTTTGAGTCTGTCCTCTTTATGTTTCCTCGTCTGAGCTGGCGGCAAGATTGCCCGCAAGAGCGGGTGTGAATGTTTGGGGTGTTGCGTCATTAAGTTTTGTCCAAAACTGCACGGAGTGCCGGGGCTATCGCCCCGGCTTGGTTTTTAGATGCCCAATGCATCATGGAGCAAGGCGGTTGCCTTCTCGTTGACCGGCTGCTTGCTGCGTGTGTTCTGGTAGGCTTTCCATTCTTCGCCCATCAGTTCGGCATATGCCCGGCAAGCCCCTTCTGCAATGCAGGTCACGGAGTAGGCTTTCACGCCGTTTTCAGCTGCAATCCGTGCCAGCACCGCCACGCGGTTGTCTCCACCGTCAACGCCCATACGGTCTGCATCGCGTTCTTCGTTGGCAAACTGATCTTTTGCATCTTTGGCAAGCAGGCGGCGGGTTTCGTAGAAATTTGCGGACCCGATAGCGGAGCGGACAAGGGCGTCAACAGTGCGATCAAGGTGCATCTTGAGGGCTGTCAGGTTGTCGTCACCGCGAATCTGGTTAACCAGCACAGGATAAAGGATGGTGAACTGGTCGCGCACAATGGCGTCCCCCACCCCGATCAGTTCTGCCGTGTCAGCACATTCCATGCCGAAATAGGATACGATCTGCGCCACTCTGGTTTCGTCAGGGGCCAAATCCTGCGCGGCTTTGAGTGTGGGGGCTTCCATAGCGGCTTTGCGGGCCTGCGCTTCCTGAAAGCGGCGAACCTGTTCGGGTGAAGCCTTACCGGCTGCGTCACCCTTGCGAGGAGCGGAGTTCTGGGCGATTGTG
>NZ_JBDOBO010000068.1:0-11725 GCF_047723935.1 Gluconobacter sp. | reverse complement strand
CCTACACTTTTCCCCCTTACACACACTTTCCATTCACAAAACAAAACTAAAAAAATCAAAAAAAACACCAGAAAAATCATCTGGCGTCCCTTTTTCCTTAGTTTTCTATGTTTGCCGCCGCAGAAAGCCATGCGTCATGGAAACGCAGCCTGCTCGCCGCCCCGATACGCCCTAATCCGCAGGCTTTTCGCATCTCTCCGATACCCTCTTCTTCTCCAAGTCCTTTGTCCTGCTGTTCTTTGGCCAAGACCATTAGAACCGACATCGGAACCTGAGCAGGATCAACACTCTCTCCAGGGGTTCGCTTCAAGACGGTCTCAGGATCGCAGACAACATCTTCTGTTTCCCAAAAGAACGTTCCAGCGTCTTCGACAGTTCTTCCAACGCCATCAGGGATGGCTGTGAGAACTCGCTCCCGGATCTGTCGTCCCGCCCGCGCGAAACCATGTTGTCTCGCGATTTTCTGGATCAGGGCCGTTTCATGCAGAACCCCCTTCTCGCAGAGAGCCTGCTGAATCAGAGATTGCAGAACCGGCAGATAGTCATCATCTGTGAAACGCGCCGCATCTGGCTGTGCCGATAATGCCTCTTCACTATCGTCCTCCGGAATGTAGGGAGCAGGCACAGCGGCGCTCGTGTCATGAGGGACAAACCCCGCGTAGAGAGATGGCTCTTCTACGAAAGCGCTTTCAGTCTCCGGCACTTCCTGGACCTCAGTATCTGGCTCCTCGACCGGAAGACTAAGTCGACTTTCTCTTACGGCTTCCAATCTCAGCTTCAGGGCTTGATCCAGACGTTCCACCTCGCGGTTCGCATTCAGCCACCAGTCAGTCGACCAAACACGGAAAATCACCCAGCCAAGATTTTCCAGAACGGCCTGACGCAGTCTGTCGCGATCACGCGCGGTGGCACTGCGATGGTAAGTTGCGCCATCGCACTCGACGCCCGCAAGAAAGCTTCCGGGCATGTCCGGGTCCACCACACCCAGATCAATCCGAAAGCGGGAGACACCTATCTGGGGACGAACATCCCATCCGCGTTGACGCAATAACGCCGAGACTTCGAGTTCAAAGCGGCTTTCTTCTTCTCCGACTGACCCTTGATGCAAACCGGCAAGTGCACCTGCACCGTGCTCTGCAAAAGTCAGAAACTTCCGAAGATGCAATACACCTTCTGCAGAGCTTCTGGACGGATCGATCTGTTCAGCGCGCAAGGAACCAAAAACAACCAGTTTTTCACGCGCCCGCGTCACAGCGACGTTGAGACGTCTTTCACCGCCCGCACGATTCAATGGACCGAACGAAACGTAAGGCGCCCCTTTTAGCTCCGGCGCATAGGTGAGGGAAAAGAACATCACGTCCCGCTCTTCGCCCTGCACATTTTCTAAATTCCGAATCAGGACGGGTTCCGGGCACTCTTCGCTGAAGAACGGCACCAGAGAGGAATCCTCCATCTGGGCCTTTTCCAGCAGATCAGTAATCAGTGTCTGCTGTTCTCCATTGAACGTTACGACGCCAACGGATTTCTCTCCGTCAGTCTTCAAATGCCTTACAACAGCATCCGCAACAGCTCTGGCTTCTGCCGGATTGGTTCTGCTGCCACCTCTCTGGTAGTTGCCCCCCTCCACAAACTGGAAGGAAACAGCTCGATCCTGCGTCACGTTCGAGGGGAACGTGATGAGGTCGCCGCCATAATACTGACTGTTGGAAAACGCGATCAGGCTCTCGTGCCTGCTGCGATAGTGCCATTTCAGCGTAATTTCCGGCACACCAGCCGCACGACACTCATCGAGAATGGACTCCATATCGCAGAGTTCGCCGTCTTCGTCCTCATTCTCACTTCGTGCAAAGAAGCTGGTCGGCGGTAGCTGCTTGGGGTCTCCGACCACGATCACCTGTCGGCCACGTCCGATGGCCCCGATGGCGTCCCATGTCGGGATTTGCGAGGCTTCATCGAAAATGACCAGATCGAACGGCTCACTATCTGGGGGGAGATATTGCGCTACGGAAAGAGGGCTCATCATGAAGCAGGGCGTAAGCGCTCTCACCGCCCGTGGTGCAGCAGCAGCCAACTGACGAATCGGCATATGCCGGGCTTTTTTCTGCGCTTCACGATGAATCATCACATACTGTGAGTCCTGCCGCCGCACGTCCTGAGCGGGAATATTACCTGAGAGCCTTGCCCGGATCAGACGCCCTGCCAGACTGGCAGCATCACCATCCCACGTCTTGAAGCGCTCGATCTGTTCTTCATGTGCTGCGGCAACGAAACCGCGCAGTCGTGGCTGCTCATCAACGGCTGCTGCCAACCACCATCGGGCATAAGCGGCAGTCAGAACGGATTGAAGCTCTTTCGGAGCCACGCGCTCTGCCACAAGCGCCTCTACTAACGGACCCAGTCCCAGACGCTCAGCTGTGTGACAGGCCTTTCGCCACGCACACCAGTCCCGCAGATTCTTACCCTGCTCAAGCCAGCCAGTCAGATGTTGAGACAAACGCAGCAGCCAGTCTTCGCCATCTGGCTCGATTGCAAGAAGAGGACTTCCCGCCAGGTCAGCCAAAAGGCTCAGGCTTTCCTCAGCAGCCGAAAGTGCCTTCCTGAACCCCGTAATTTTCAGACCTACCGGCCCACTCTCTGCAAGAAGATCGCGCCCTTCTGTAAGCCGCTCCCGGATTTGCCGTCTCACAGAGAGCAATCCTGCGAGATCCGGGACGCAGCTTGCCAATGCCGTGCGAATCTCAGTTCCCCAGAGCAGAGCGGCTTCGATTTTTTCAAAATCGGTCGTCACATCACTCCAGAGAGAACCGACAACCTCTCTATGAGGGGCTCCCTTCAGGTCGCGTTCCAGCGCAGACAGCTCCAGAAGCCGGGACAGCTCATCACTCAAGTCGTCCGGTAAGACGCTTTTCGCACTCGCTTCAAGTCGGCGGCGTACAGCTTTCTGAGCACTCCTGCGCGAAAGAAGCCATTTGTCTTCGGAGTCCTTCCACTCACGATGCAAGTCTTCCAACGGGAGTGTTTTCGCATCACTCCAACGCACAGCCAGCCCCTGCTCCAGAGTGCAATGACGTGCAATCCGTTCTTTTTCTGCAAGAACAACCTGAGCCTTGTCCTGCGCATCTTCGGAAAGGGCCCACGCTCCCCAGGCCGCTTCCGGTCGATACAACAGAGCACAGAACGACTGGAGTCGATGGAGCTGAGCCAACGATCGGTCAGTGCCAGTCAGACCCAGTACGTAGCACAGATCATCCGTTGCTTGAGACAACGCATCGATCTGCCCTCTCAAAGCCTGACTCTGCTGAAGAATCTGATCCTGCCAGCGAGACGTCCACTCTTCCTGCTCTATTCCCGACAACTGAGGCGACAGAGCATCCCGCCCGAAGCGCTCATAAAGCCCCGCCAACAGACTGGCCGCATTCTTAAGCGACTCCCAGTCTGTTTCAGCATGGGCGTCTGGAGCTGACCATTTCAGAGCAAGCGGATAAGTGCCGTTACGATCGGCCTCCAGAACCACGCCTATGGCCTGATAGGGAGTCCATCCGTTGTTCCACCGCTTATGCAGATCCTGCACATAGGCATTCAGATCCTGGCGGACGGCCATCAGACGGCTTTGGGCCGACGTCCATTCCGCTGTTGAAAACTCTTCCCTGACCAGTTGAACCTGCTGAAACTGTTCCAGTACTGCGCCACGCCCCGCCTGAGGCGAAAACAGATCCAGGCAGAACTCACCCAGCCCTACAGAACGCAGACGATTCCGTACGACTTCCAGCGCAGTTCTTTTTTCTGCGACGAACAGGACCGTCTTACCCCGTCCCAGCGTATCAGCGATGATATTGGCAATCGTCTGACTTTTGCCGGTTCCCGGCGGACCGATCAGGACAAAATTTTCACCCGCTGCCGCCCGGACTACGGCGGTCAATTGGGACGAGTCAGCTTCCATGGGACAAAGCAGGGAAGCCTCGTCCAGAGCGTTATCCAGCGATTTCTGTCCCTCGAACAAAGCCGTGGGGAAACCACTTTCGGTGTCATCAGCCTCTGAAACCCCATCCAGCAGACGACTGGCAACCGGGTTAATACGCAGAGCGTCCCGTCTTTCCTGCAAATCCTTCCACATAAGGAACTTGGCGAAAGAAAGGGTCGTCAGGCTGACACGTTCCTGCACTTCCCATTGCGGGAGCTGGCGGATTTTTGCGCGGAAAATATCAAAGATGCGCGCAACGTCCAAGCCAGCCTCATCCTGAGGAAGCTCTCCTTCCAGTTCAGGAAACCGCATGGCGAAATCTTGTCGAAGAACTTCCAGAAGACTGCCATTCACCCGACTTTCATCGGCATGGGCACGCAACCGGAATGGAGCGTTAATGCTGCTACGTTCCAGAATAACGGGGACCAAAATCAACGGAGCTCTCGCCTTGCGATCCCGCCCCCGAGGTTCCCACACAAGCTCTCCCAGAGTCAGGAAAAGTGTATTTGCCCCACCCTCCTGCGCAGCCGCACGAGCCTTGCGATAGATTTCTGTAAGAGCGGACTGTAAGCCAGCTTCATCCCGGGCAACCAGCAGTTCACCGTGCTCCAAAGCCTCCGCAGCAATAGCCCTGTGCTGATCGTCATGATGACGCTGTTGATGGAGCACAGCACTCCTCGGGTCAGACCCATCCATCAGTTCGGGACGAGCTCGCAGCCTGAGCGCTGGTTTCCGTTCCCCTCCCCGCATTTCTGCCAGACGGTCTTCCAACCTTCCCGGATCTGCACAGCAGATCTCGATGATCTGCTTCTCAGAGCGTGGCAGGTTCAGAAGGCGGCTTCGGCCTGAAATATCCAGTAGCCGTTTACACCAGCGATCCAAACGGGATTCCGGTGTCTCTTCGTTTTCATGGTCTCCGAGCTCTTCCCGAAGATCCGGCGCTGCTTTCAGCCGAGGCGTGGCAGAGGTCGCCACGTCATCGCTCTCGGCCGGGTCAGTATTAGGCAAAAGCGATGACAACGGCCGAATGCGGCGCAGTCGGGCACGGTGGACGTCTATGACCTCTTCAAATTTCGATTCTTCACCGTCATCCTGAAGCTGGGCAAGCCCACGCTCACAGGCTTTTGCGAAATCCGGGCAAGACGCTGCAGTTACAAGCGTTGTCTCGAACACACAGACATCATCAAGGGCTACCCTGTTCCGCAGTCCAGGCAGATCCTGAATGACTGAGGTTCCAGACTGCTCCCGAGACAGCCAAAGCCCAGTAAACGCATGACCTTTGAGCATGATCAGTAATGGCCGCAAGCCAACAGCTTCTAGGCAGGAAGCAAACAGTAAGGCTGTATCCAGACAAGTCGCCAGGCGGTCTTCCACAATCTGAGTTGGAAGACGCACCCTCTGGCCAGCCTCCACAAAAGAGGCCGGTGGACTGACATACGTAATGTTCAAGCCAGCAATTGCGCACCAGATCGCCTGTGCCTGTTCCCACGCCCGCTTTCGACCACCTTGGTATCCCTCCAAAGAACCACTGTAGCCTGCCTCCTGTAGAAGAAGAGAAGCTGAACGAAGAATTTTTGCGACAGCAGGATCATTCGGTAGAACAAAAGCAGCAAGCAGATCGGGCAGCCCCTGTAATCCGCCCCATTCGCTCCGGCAGCGGACAGTCAGAGGAAGAACTCGTTCGAGAAGCGTTGCCCGCGCACCATCGGGCTGTACCTCCGAGACTGTAAAATGAGCTTCAGCGCGTGTTGCTTCGCTCAGGGAGGCAAGGTAGGCGCCATCCAGTTCCACATCGAGGCGCTCTAACGCCCGAAACTGTCCTATTCCGAGAGACTGAATTCGCCAGGAGGTTGTTCGGAGCACACCGGGCTTGGAATGCAGCGTAATCTCGACATCTGAGAGATCCCGATCTGCACGATTACGAACCGCAAGCTCCAGCAAAACTGGGACGCTGTTTTCCCAGAGAGCACTACTGACGCTCTCCCGGACGACAACCGTCAGCTCGACGATATCTTCTGCAATTGGTTCAGATGTCGCGCCTTCTTCCCGCTCTGCGTCTACTACGTCCCCAGCACATTCGATTGCCTCTACAGAAGCGAGATCAATGCCCTCGGACATAATTTCAGTGTCAGGGGAAGAGTCCGTCATTACGCGCCACCATCACTTGGTAAAGTCTGGACGGCAGCATACAGGAAGCTTGCGGACAAAGAAAAACCCACCCAGTCAACTGACCGGATGGGTTTTTTCTCTTTTCATAGATGCTGCGTTCAGCCTCAGACTGAAGCAGGACCTTCAACAGCTTCCAGTTCAGCGCGAACGCTCTGGATTTCACGGCTGAGACGATCATGCGCATCAGTGTCGTTCGGCTCGATCTGGGCCCATGTGGTTTCCAGATCCCGCAGTCGATCACGGGCATCATCCGCAGACAGCTCGCTCATAAGCTGAGCAGAATCTGCCAGAATGGTGCAGTGTTCTGCGCCCATATCTGCGAAACCACCGCTCACAAAATAACGGTCGACGATCTTGTCGCCTTCATACAGTGCCACAACGCCACCACGCAGCTGAAGCATCAGCGGTGCACGGTCCGGCATGGCTGCAATATCGCCCTCCATGCCCGGGACCACCGCCATGTCGACCTGACGGTCAACAAGGCGCTTTTCCGGGCTGACGATCTCGATGCGTAGGGGCATCAGGATCAGGCCTCCTGCTTCATCTTCTCGGCCTTGGCGATGGCCTCGTCAATGTCGCCAACCATGTAGAACGCGCCTTCTGGCAGGTGATCGTATTCACCATTTACAACAGCCTTGAAGGAACGGATCGTGTCTTCCAGAGCAACCAGCTTGCCAGGTGCGCCTGTGAACACTTCAGCCACATGGAACGGCTGGGACAGGAAGCGCTGGATGCGACGTGCACGGCCAACGATCTTCTTGTCTTCTTCAGACAGCTCATCCATGCCCAGGATCGCGATGATGTCCTGCAGACCCTTGTAGGTCTGAAGCGTCTGCTGAACCTTACGAGCGATGTCGTAGTGTTCCTGACCGACGATCTTCGGATCGAGCGAACGGGACGTGGAATCCAGCGGATCAACAGCCGGATAAATGCCCATTTCAGCGATCGAACGGTTCAGAACCGTCGTTGCATCAAGATGCGCGAAGGTCGCGGCCGGAGCCGGATCGGTCAGATCGTCAGCAGGGACGTACACGGCCTGAACGGACGTGATGGAGCCCTTCTTGGTGGACGTGATGCGCTCCTGAAGGGCACCCATTTCCGTTGCTAGCGTCGGCTGATAGCCCACGGCGGAAGGAATACGGCCCAGCAGAGCGGACACTTCCGAACCAGCCTGCGTGAAGCGGAAGATGTTGTCCACGAAGAACAGAACGTCCTGACCTTCTTCGTCACGGAAATATTCTGCGAGTGACAGACCCGTCAGAGCAACACGGGCACGTGCTCCCGGCGGCTCGTTCATCTGGCCATAGACCAGAGCAACCTTGGAGCCTTCCGTGGAACCGTCTTCAGCTATCTTGATAACGCCCGCGTCCTGCATTTCGAAATACAGGTCGTTACCTTCACGGGTACGCTCACCCACACCTGCGAACACGGACACGCCACCGTGTGCCTTCGCGATGTTATTGATGAGTTCCTGAATAATAACGGTCTTGCCAACGCCTGCGCCACCGAACAGGCCAATCTTGCCGCCCTTCAGGTACGGGCAAAGAAGGTCAACGACCTTGATGCCCGTTACGAGAATTTCGGACGCAGCAGCCTGCTCCTCGAAAGACGGAGCCTTGCGATGGATCGGGAAATACTTGTCGCTAACGATCGGACCACGCTCGTCAATGGCTTCGCCAATGACGTTCAGGATACGGCCAAGTGTAGCCGGGCCAACCGGAACCATGATCTGCTTGCCAGTGTCACGGACTTCCGCGCCACGGCTCAGGCCGTCCGTCGTGTCCATGGCAATGCAGCGGACCTGACGCTCACCGATTTCCTGTGCAACTTCCAGAACAAGCGTGTGATCGCCGTTCTGAACATGCAGGGCGTTCAGGATAAACGGAAGATCGCCTTCGAACTGCACGTCAACAACCGGGCCACGCACCTGCGTGACACGGCCGACGACGTTATTTGCAGCCGGGGCAGAAGGGTTAAGAGTCTCAGACATCGGTTCGTCTCCTGCGTGATCTCAAACGGCTTCTGCGCCGGAGATGATCTCGATCAGTTCATTGGTAATGTTGGCCTGGCGCGTACGGTTGTACTTCTGGGACAGACGGTCGATTGCCTTGCTGGCATTCCGGCTCGCGTTGTCCATAGCCGTCATCCGTGCACCTTGCTCACCTGCTGCACTCTCCAGCAGGGCAGAGAAAATCTGCACCTGAAGATTGCGTGGCAGAAGATTGGCCAGGAGCGTAGCCTCATCGGGCTCGAATTCGTATTGGGCAGCCTCAGCAGGCGCCGCATTGTCATTTTCCGCGACGGACAGAGGCACCAGCGGAAGCTGGATGGCAATCTGCGTCATCGCGTTGACGAAGCGGTTGTAGATCAGCGTGCAGCGATCAATCTCGCCGGCTTCAAGCATGGCGACAATTTTCTTGCCCACATACTCAGCCTTGTCGAAACCGACGTCACGGCCTTCCGTCCCTGCCACGCGCTCAACCACCAGATCCGGATATTCCTTTGCAAGAATATCAGCACCCTTACGGCCAACCGGCAGAAGACGCACTGTCCGACCCTCATCCCGCAGCGTGCGGATCAGCTGACGCGCACTCCGAACGATGTTGGCGTTAAAGCCACCCGCCAGACCACGATCCGAAGTCAGGACCACCACAAGATGGACCTGATCCTTACCCGTACCGCCCAGCAGCGTCGGCAGGCTGGACGCATCAGCGCCGCGGCTTGCCGCTGCCAGTTCCGCCATCATGCGGCCCATGGCCTCGGCGTAGGGACGAGCCGCCTCAGCCTGGGACTGGGCGCGTCGCAGCTTGGATGCTGCGACCATTTTCATGGCGTTCGTGATCTTGCGCGTCGATTTGACGCCCGTGATCCGACCGCGCAGTTCCTTCAGCGAAGCCATGGACTATCCTCAGGCTGCAAAGCGCTTACCGAAAGCTTCGAGCAGCTCCTTGAGCTTGCCTTCCGTCTCCGGCTTGATCTGGCGATCGTTGCGGATGGCCGTCAGAATGCCAGCGCCAGCGCCACGCATTTCCGTCAGCAGTGCAGCCTCGTAGGCCACAACCTTATCCACGGCGATCGGATCAACATATCCACGGGTACCAGCGAAAAGAACAACAACCTGCTCTTCAACCGGAAGCGGGGACGTCTCAGGCTGCTTCAGCAGCTCGACCAGACGTGCACCACGATCAAGCTGCTTGCGCGTTGCAGCATCCAGATCGGAAGCAAACTGCGAGAACGCAGCCATTTCGCGATACTGAGCCAGCTCAAGCTTGATCTTGCCAGCAACCTGCTTCATCGCCTTGATCTGAGCGGCCGAGCCCACACGGGACACAGAACCACCGACGTTCACAGCCGGACGGATACCCTTATAGAACAGGTCCGTCTCAAGGAAGATCTGACCGTCGGTGATGGAAATCACGTTGGTCGGAATGTACGCAGCCGTATCACCAGCCTGCGTCTCGATGACTGGCAGAGCCGTCAGAGAGCCACCGCCGTTGGCATCAGACATCTTGGCTGCACGCTCGAGAAGACGGGAGTGCAGATAGAACACGTCACCCGGGAAAGCTTCACGTGCCGGCGGACGGCGCAGCAGCAGTGACATCTGACGGTATGCAACAGCCTGCTTCGACAGGTCATCGTAGCAAGCCAGAGCATGCATGCCGTTGTCACGGAAGTACTCACCCATGGCGCAAGCCGTGTAGGGAGCCAGATACTGCATTGGTGCAGCATCAGAAGCCGTGGCCGCAACAACGATGGAATACTCCATCGCGCCCTGCTCCGTCAGCGTACGAACAAGGTTTGCAACCGTGGAGCGCTTCTGACCAACAGCAACGTAAATGCAGTAAAGGGACTTCTTCGGGTCGCCTTCGGCATTGACAGGCTTCTGGGCCACAATGGTGTCAACCAGGATCGCCGTCTTACCGGTCTGACGGTCACCAATGATCAGCTCGCGCTGGCCACGTCCAATCGGCACCAGAGCGTCAATGGCCTTGATGCCCGTCTGCATCGGCTCGCTGACCGACTGACGCGGCATGATACCCGGAGCCTTCACTTCAGCGCGGCGATATTCCACGTCCGTCAGCGGGCCACGACCGTCGATCGGGTTACCAAGGCCGTCAACAACGCGACCAAGGAGCCCCTTGCCAACCGGAACTTCAACAACGGACTTCGTGCGAAGAACCGTGTCACCTTCACGGATTTCGTCGCCATCACCGAAAATCACGATACCGACGTTGTCGGCTTCGAGGTTCAGCGCCATGCCCTTGAGGCCAGAGCCTTCAAACTCGACCATTTCGCCAGCCATGACATTCGTCAGGCCGTAAACACGAGCAATGCCGTCACCAATCGACAGGACCGTGCCCGTCTCGGAAACGGTCTCGACCTTGTCGAAAGACGCGATCTGCTGCTTGAGGATGTCCGAAATCTCAGCGGGACGGATATCCATCACGCGGCTCCCTTCATGGCGTTCTGCAGGCGAGTCAGGCGCCCGGCGATCGAAGTATCAAACAATGTAGAACCGACACGTACAGTCATGCCGCCAATCAGGGAGGCATCTGTACGTTCGATCATGGACACGCGGCTGTAACCCGCTTCGGCCAGACGGCCCTGAAGCTGGCTGCGCTGCATGTCAGTAAGAGGCTGAGCGGAGCGGATTTCTGCAACGGTTTCGCCGCGGAGGCTCGCATCAAGGGCCAGCACGCCGTCCAGAATAGAAGCGAGATCAGCAAGACGGTGGTTAGCAGCAATCACGCCGACGAAGCGACGGACGGCATCTCCGAAACCGAGTTTCTCGGTCAGGGCACCAGCAACCTTGCTTGAGCGATGTGCATCAAGGCGGGAGTCCGCAAGGAACGTCCGCAGGTCAGCACTCTGGGAAATCGCATCGCGAAGTCCCCGAACCTGAGCCAGCACATCAGAAAGCGCTCCCTGCTCTGAGGCATAATCGTAAAGCGCTCGGGCATAGCGTTGAGCCAAGCCACCTGTGGGTCCCATCTGCGGCACCTGTGTCACCGTCACACGCGTGTTCCGTCTCACTTTTCCGCCGCAGGATGCGGCCGGAACCGGCTTATCCGGTCCCTTGCTTCCAAATCCGTTGGGATTCAGGCACACACGACCCTACGCAGGATTCGTCTGAACCCGGTCCTCCACTTGGCGCCGCCTCTAGCACGTCCCCATGATCCAGTGCAACCGAGGCAGAGCTACAACCTTACCGCACAACTAAATTTTTCAGCGTAACACTGCTCTTTGCAGGCAAATTCTTCATTCCCAAAAAACAGTAGCGCGCATGCCAGCCTGCTACTGTCAGGGAGAGCTCAGAATTTCTACAATTTTGCGGAAGTGCTTCACAATCATTGGGGACTGTGTTCAGGCAGAGATAAAACGCCGGGCATCGAGCAAGAGAGTTGCGGAGTATGCAATCAGCTCACAGGAACTGCGGCCAGACGCTTGGCAGAGCAGAAAAGGCACATACGAAGTACCCAGCCCTGTTAGTCGCTTGGATTAGATTTTTTAGGAAACCTACTGGAGCGGGCGAAGGGAATCGAACCCTCCTCAGAAGCTTGGAAGGCTACTGCATTACCACTATGCTACGCCCGC
>NZ_JBDOBO010000067.1:0-12110 GCF_047723935.1 Gluconobacter sp. | reverse complement strand
ATAGATGTTTATTTTAAGATTCTGATACGTACTGGATTCGGATTAAAATACAGAACTCTTAATTTGATCTTTTCTGAGAGGTGGGCGAAGTACCGAGGCTGACTCAGAATTAAGCCCGGTGCTCATCATCTCAAGGTACAGAGTCTGTAACATCACCTCATGCTGACGCGCCGTTGAGATTAGAAAAATGCGGTTTTACTAGATCATATTAGCAAAAGACCTGATCCAAAGCCTTGTAACAGCGAGATTGAGGAAGCTCCTGCAAGACAAAGCAGTCTTGTCATATCGGGTTACGATACGTCGCATCAGCTTGAACATGCGTTCGATGCGGTTACGGTCCTGATAGCGTTTCCAGTCTGTTTTCTGGGGAGCGTTGCGGCCTTTGCGTGAGGAAATAACCGGCAAGATCCCGTGGATCAGCAGACCCTAGCGAAAACTGTCGCTGTCACAGGTCTGGTTGGCCCGCGTGGCTCTCGGGTTGGCGGCTGACACCTTTAGGGCGTCTGTGGCTTTTGTCGTCTGAGACCTACTCTCTGGGGAGGACAAAGCCAGGACGGCATCCCTGATTATCACATCAGGGATCGATTTTTCTCGTAAAGCCGCCGCGTGACCGACCAAAAGCCTCCGAATGAGCCCCCTTCTGCTCGCAACGAAAAGTGAAACCCGTCACACAGAAACCGAAATCATCGTCCTTGATGCCCAAAATCAGGCATCAAGAGCTTCAATCAATAGATATTCGAAATCTTCATTTTTCTTGAGGCTTCTTATGAAAAAGCCTCAAAATTTTATCTTTTAAGCAGGCTGATTTGAACAGCCTGCTGTTCGGGAAAAGTCAGTTCTGTGGAGCGTGGTCGGCGGCGTCTCCAACGATAGCAGCCGAGAGGATAGGCAGTATCACGGATGAAGGGTGGGCTTTATCGTGCCAGATGGTCTGGTGGGCGATGACTCTGGTGGTGGCGGTGCCCAAGGGTTCGCCAGTATTCGGATTGGGGGCGAATTGCGGATAGTCGCTCGATGAAATTTCCAGACGGATTTTGTGACCGGCTTTGAAGAGGTTGGAAGTCGGCCAAACTTTGATGTGATATTCATAGATCTGACCAGGAACGATCGCAGTTGGATTGCTCAGGGAGTCCCGGTAACTGGCTCGGATGATGCCATTATTGAGGTTAATGGCGCGCCCGTCCGGCGCAACATCAACGAGTTTGGCGGTAAAATCCGTATCTTTCGCATCCGTGCTGGCAAAGAGGTCAACCGTAATCGGGCCGGTTACGTTTACAGGATTTTCGAGGACGGGACTTGTATAGATGAGGATATCGGGCCGCTGTTCGATGGCGGATTGGTCGAACTGGCCTTGTGGGCCGGATGTCCAGGAGCAGCAGGAGTGGCCGCCCACGCTGGGGACGGGATTTGCCGGATCATAGTTAAACTGGTCGGAGGTCGCGGTTTTTTTTACCGGCCTTGTGGAGAGAGAGCCATCGCCCATTGAAGAATTCGCCCGCCCGGCGCTGCCAAGATACCAGGTGACGTATTGAGTGCCTTCGATAGGAAAGGATTTCGCGGTATGCCAGCGGTTTTCACCCATGGTGAAGTAATCGACCCGTGGGCCGTCAGAATAGCCGTTGGCCTGACCTTTCAGAACGTGATCGAGAAACTGTACGGTCAGTTCGTTGACAGGACTGTTGGCAACAGCGCCGATGTCTTTCAAGCGTGGGCTGATGGTGCCGTTGGGGCGTCCCCAGCCGATATGTTCCCAAGGACCTATAACGAGACGTTGGTTTTCGCGGGCTTCCGGCGTTCCACCTTCGGTACGCATCCCGTTGAAATTGTTGACGGCGCCATTGAGGAAGGAATCATACCAGCCATCGAAGGCAAGGACGGGAACTTTTACGCGGTCGTAATGGGTACGGATCTGGAAAGCTTCCCAATAGCTGTCGCGGGTAGAATGAGCGACTGCATCGTAGAAATATGGAGCGACTTCCGGTTTGTCGGGGTGGAGAGGCGGAAAGCTGCCGTAAGGGGTGTATGGCATCCAGACAGAAGCATTTTTTCCGTCTGCATAGAGCGATTTCGAGAGTTTTTTATCGCCACGGTTTGCGGCGGCAGACGAAGCGATGGTGTCGAGCATCCAAGGTTCGATGAAAGCGAGACGAAAAGCGCCATCCTCGTAGGTCCAGCCGTCATAATAATCATCACCCGTATTGGAAGGGACGATCGCTTTCAAAGCAGGGGGAGACGCGGTGGCAGCCAGCCACTGGGTGGCGCCGACATACGAAGAGCCGTACATAGCGACTTGGCCGTCCGCACCGGGGAGTGTGGAGGCCCACTGCACGGTATCGTAGCCGTCATTCCGATCGTAGCGATATTCGTAAAACGTGCCATCAGATTTTCCCTGCCCACGGATATCCTGCACGACGACGACGTAGCAGTGCGAGGCAAACCATTCAGGAGTCTGATAGCGGGCCGGCTGGATTTGAGCGGCGCTCTTTCCATACTGCGTCCGCATCAGCAGAACCGGCACTTTTTCGGCAGTTTTCGGCGTATAAACATCAGCACGGAGGACGGTTCCGTCACGCATCCTTGCAGGCACATCGATCTTCTTTGTTACGGCGCAAGAGCCGCGTCCTTCATCGTTCGGCCAGCCGGGCGTGGCTTGGGCTGAGGAGGTCACGGCAGACAGAGCGAGGCAGGTTGAAACGAATAGGGCGGAACGAATAGAAAACATCGAGCAAATCTCCGTTAAGCGATCTAATGGGGTTAGGGCCTACTAAAATCCGGCGCTAAGGGAGGCGACGACGGCGAGGCCACCGGCACTGAGATAGAGCGGAGATGATCCGGCAATGGTTGTGCCGTAGACGCCGCGCGTGGCTTTCGCGTTGTTGGAAATACTCTGGAATCCGGACAAATAGTTTTTAGCGCCGATATTAATGACGTTGAGCTGGAATTGCGGATGTTGCACGAAGCCAATAGTGTTCATGCGATATCCCATGGTAATATTAGCTGTTTCGTAACCGGGAATTTTTTCGTCATTCATGAGAGTAGAATACTGGGAGCTAACGTAGTTGAAGACGAAGTTTCCGAAGATATGACTGTCGTCATAGGATATCCCGGCGGCAGCGGAAAATTCCGGACTTTGGACGGCGCGTTTCCCTTTTGTCGGCAGGTAGTCGAGGCCTGAGGCGATATTATTGTCTGTCGTGGCGTGGAGATACTGGGCGGAAACATAGGGGCTCCAGTGATGCCACGGGCGGAGACCGATTTCACCTTGTGCGCCACGAGAGGTTTTGCCGCCAGCCTCGATCGGCGATGGCAACGGGATGCCGTTGATGTATTGCGATGAGGTGATCTGGTTGTTGGTGATGTTGTAGTTGAACAGCGAAACCGCCACATTGACGAGGCCGTAATGGCGGTAACCAATTTCCTCGCCGATAGAGTATTCGCCCTTGAGGGACGCCTGCTTCGACGCAGGATTCGGGCTGTTGGTAGAGAACACCTCGCCATACACCTGGACCGAGGCCGGGGCACGATAGGCAGTTGTTCCATCGACATAGATCTGATCGTGCGGCGTAAGCTGATAGCTGATAGAGACCTGTGGCAAAGGCTGGGCATAGCTGGCTCCGACCTTGTATTTCGTGACACCGGGAATAAGGTTCGTATTCCAGCGGGTTATCATCAGGTAACGTAGACCAGCGTTGAGCGTTAGTTTGTCATTAAGCAATTTCAGCGTATCGTCGACGAAGATTTCGTTCATCTGGTGTTTGAAGTTCATGTCGAGGGTCCGGTATTGCTGACCATTCGGCATGGTGACCATATATTTACTGTAATTATTGGCGATGCCGCCGGTGTAATTAACAGGCGCATAATAAATAGGCTCTTCGAGCGCAATATAATTATAGATATAACCGGCGCGAAAGGTGTTATGCCCAGCTTTCCAAGTCACGGCGGTGTTCAGGAAGCCGGTTTTCTGCGGCACCGGATTGATGCTGGAAGCAGTTGTGACGCCGTTGGTCTGGTACGGCATATTCAGGTCAGCGATACGCTGGTTTCCAAAATATGATCCGCTGTTTTTAATCGTGACGCCCCCATAATAGAACTCGGAATAGTTCATGTAGGCGGGGGTCAGGTCGAGGTTGACGTGTTCACTAAGTTTCAGCTTCACTGGAGCGATCAGCACTGTGGAACGTCTCTGATACTGCCGCAGGCCGACCCAGTTGGTGTTCCCGGGCCAGTATTCCTTCGTATAATTGAAGGAGTTTCCGTATTGTTTCCACTGGGCCATGGTCAGGGGGCGGTAGCTCGCCTGCTGCCAATTGTCATAAGAAAAAGTGAGGCCTGCGCTACTGCCGGTGCCCCATTCCTTGATAATTTTTGAATCAACATGGAATTTCCTGAACTGACCTGAGCCGCGCCACTGGTTGTTGGTCGTGGAGGAGAACGAGGCAAAGGCTTTGACACCGCTATGGCCGATTTCACCTGTATCGAGGCGAATATATTCGCGCTGGAGTGATTTGGATCCGAAACTGAAATCGACACTCCCTCCTCTCCTGTCCTGCGGCCCGCGCAGGGCGACGGTGACGAGACCACCCACGTCGTTATAGACGGGCGCGCCGATATCTGGCGCACCCTGTGCGACAGTCACGGACTGGATGTTGTCTGTGTCCACCATAGCCTGAGTATAAGGCGTGTAGTTGATCGAATCGTTGAGAGGAATTCCCTCATACAGGAAGCCGATCTCAGCCTGTTGCAGGCCACGGATAGACATCGCTGTGCTCGACTGACCCAGCGGGTCGGTGCTAGCAGAGATGACACCCGGCAGAGCCGAGATCATGGCGATAGCGTTGCTTGTAGGGGACTGTTTGGCGATAAAGTCGCGCGTAATGGTGCTTTGAGCCCGTGCGGCGGTCTGGCGAGCCATGAGGCCACCGCCGGGGGTAGTGTTAGTGACGCCGTTGGCGGTTCGCATGCCAGCATGTACTTCGACCGTTTCCGTGCCGGCTGCGCTGACAGGATGCTGTGGCCGCGGTTTCGCAGCGGCTTTAGAAGATACTGCCGGGTTCGCGGCGGTGGCGGGCCCGTGCGAAGGCACTTTCTTATGGATTGGACGGGCATCCGCTAAGTCGGGTAGCGAGACGGAAGAAGCAAGAAGAACGGCCAGAAATCCGTTAGTTTTCCGCACGTGATGCTCCTGTGTAACGGGAGAGAAAGAGGCGAAACAGATCGTTGCTTAGTCAGAACATTATGGTCAAATTTTAATTTTTGCTGTTAGCTATAAATCCGATGAATAATATATCGCGGATCGATCTTAATCTGGCTCATGTGTTTCTGGCCCTGTGGCATGAGCGCAGTGTCAGCCGTGCAGCAGAACGGCTCTCTTTGACGCAACCGGCTGTCAGTTCGGCATTGCGGCGTTTGCGCGAAGCGTGCGGCGACGAGCTTTTCGTGCGCACACGGTATGGAATGCAGCCAACGGCGCATGCAGTGGCAATTGCGGAAACGCTTGAGATGAACGTGTCTTCTCTGCGCTCCTCGCTGGGGCTGCGAGGGCAGTTCGATCCGGCGTCTTCGTCCCGCTTCTTCATAATTGGAAGCGATGGGGGGCTGGATTACGCACTGGGGGGACGGCTTGTTGCACGTCTGTCGGCTGAGGCGCCGGATATCACGCTGACGTTTCGCACCGTTTCGGCTCCGGTTCTGGACGGGGCCCTGGGACGACGGGAGATTGATATGGCTCTGACTATCAGTTCCCTCACGCGACCTGACTGTGTCTCGTCACCTCTCGGATCATTCCGGTTTGTCTGTGTCTGGCATGCGGATTTCTGTATTTTACCCGGGCAGATGACACCTGAAGATCTGGAACGCTGTCGTCATGTGCTGGTTGAGACCGCGTTACGGCACAGTATTTTCGATCATCGGCTGCGGAGCATGGGCATCCGGCGCACTGTGAGGACGATTGTACCGTCTTTCGGGCACCTGCCGACCTTCCTCTGTCAGCCAGACACCATTGCGATTGTTCCTGATTATATCGCTGAATTTTTTCTCATGACGAATGGGCTACGGATTTCTTCTCTGCCAGAGGTTTTTGGAGCCCATGAGGTGCGGATGCTGCTACCGCGCAAATCGGAGTACGATGCAGGTGTTGGCTGGCTTGAAGGGCTGATCCGAAAGGTAGTTTGAGGGCAGTTACGTGCCGCTGACCTAGATGGTTAGCATTTCATGCCCGTCATACGGGGTACGACTGAGCAATCAAAAAAATACGCATAATTTCTAAAATTTTTATGGTTTTTTGGAAAAATTTTTCAACTTCAGGAATTTAGCAATAACAGGACAACGCTTGATCGATACGAATCTTTAATGAGTTGTCTTGGGAGATATTTTCCCAAGACAACGTCCCAAATGAGTTACTTCCCTTCCCCATCTGGCAGCGCATAGGCGATAATCTCATCGCTTACATCAGGCGAATGGCTCATGCCGCCCGCCGAAATCACGACATATTCTTTACCGCTTTTCGGAGAACGAAACACGAGAGGAGCCGCAGGCGCACCCGCCGGCAGACGAGCTTTCCAAAGCTCCTTACCCGTCAGCGAGTTCAGCGCCCGAAGATAATAATCCTGCGTGCCCGCAAAGAATACTATCCCAGACGCCGTCACCGTCGGCCCTCCAAGGGTCGGGAGGCCCATTGGTACCGCCATATGAGTCTTCAAACCCATGGGCCCTGTATCCTTCACCGTTCCCAGCGGAACCTGCCACAGTAGCTTTTTCGTATGCAGGTCAATGGCATTCATTGTTCCAAACGGTGGCGTGTTGCACGGCACAGCGAGCGGAGACTGCAAGATATCAATCCGTACACCACGATAAGAACCAGCAACCTGTGGCCGCAACGTCCCCATGAAGCCGGGCACCTCGTCCATTGAAATCGTGTAGTGGGAAGCATTCTTTTCGTTCACGAGCATCATGCGCAAGGGCACGCGCATATCGTTCACAAACATCAGGCCTCGTGCCTCATCGATGGCAATACCACCCCAGTTCATCCCGCCAAGAAGGCTCGGATACTCGATGTAAGGTTTCTCGCCAGGCGGTGTGAACGGACCTTCATAGACAGAGTTGCGGAACATGATACGGCAGTAAAGCTGATCAAACGTACTCACGCCCCACATCGAATTTTCACTGAGCGGCTTATTGCCGATCCCGGGCATTCCGACAGAGAATGGCTGCGTCTTAGCCAGATGCTCGCCGTCCGCCGCTCCTTGCTGCGGCACGCTCTTCTCGACCACGTCCGTCACCGGCACCCCGGTGCGACGGTCTACGACAAAGATGTTACCCGTCTTGGTCGTCTGGATCAGAGCAGGAACCTTCTCTCCCCGCGAATTACTTACATCGTAGAGAACCGGCTGTGAGGGAATATCATAATCCCAAACATCATGATGAACCGTTTGGAACACCCATTTTGTCTGCCCGGTAGCCGCATCAACCGCAACGATCGCTGCGCCGAACTTCTCTTTCACTGCATTGCGATCACCACCCCAGTAGTCCGGAGGCCCCCCACCCGTCGGCAGATAAACAAGGTTCAGGTCCCGGTCATATGTCGGAATGGTCCAGACATTCGGCGTTTCCAGTGTGTAAGTCTTAGATGGATCTGCCGCGTTGGCATTGTCTGGATCACCGACATCCCACGCCCACGTCTGAGCACCCGTACGCACATCGAAAGCTCGCACGGCACCTGACGGCTCGCCATGCACAATATCGCGCACCCAGCCACCAATAACCGTCATATGACCCATGATGACCGGGATACCTGTAGGGTGATACCGTTTGCCGTTTTCAACCGGCCCCATGCGAGGCTTCAAATCGACAATACCATTGTCACCAAATTTCGGACACAGCTTGCCAGTGTGCGCATCCAGTGCGATCAGGCGGGCATCAACCGTGTTTACAATAACACTCTGACGGCAAGGCGCATCCGGATCGACGGACTTCTCTTCGGCTGTCAGCGTCAGATCCCTGTCCGTGTCATAATAACCGACACCACGGCAACTGACATGCTCTGCGGAATGGGCATGCGGATCAAAAGTCCATAGGGCATGACCTGTATCGCCCTCAATCGCGGCAACCTTGTTTTCCGGCGTGCAGGAATAAAGAACATTCCCGATCTGCTGCGGCGTATTCTCATCAACGCCCGTACCGCTTCCGGTCACGCGGCGCCCCGTGTGATACACCCAGGCAACCTTCAGATGGCTTACGTTCTCCGGCGTGATTGCCGTGTACGGAACGTAACGCGTGCCATGCGCGTTTCGGCCGAAATATGCCCAATCATCTGGCACATTTTCACTCGCGACGACATCTTTCGTACGGCTCGCGACATCACTTTCGTTATGGATGGCGCCATGTGGCGTAAAGGCTTCAAGCAGCGTGACCACAAGAGCAAGCACAAGACCTGCACCACCGAAAACTCCGGCCTTACGAGCGACTGAGCTGACATTTGTAAGCGTTACTGTTCCCCACAACCCGAGCACACAGAGAACCGCTGGAACCGTCAGGCGCGGTAGCAAAGCCCAGTACCCGATTTCCGGCGTATCTACTAAAGCCCAGAGCAGTGTTGCGAGAAAAACCCCTGCCGTTAAGGGCAGAGCCAGACGCTGTCGCAGAAACATGAGAATGCCAATAGCGACATAGGCAAAACCCGCCACAAAATAATAAAAGGAGCCTCCCAACAGCGTGAGACGTATTCCCCCTATTGAAAGGGCGACACCCACAAAAAAAATAATTATCGCAAACAAAATGCGAGATGCGGAACGTATGTCAGCTCCAACTTTTTCTGAAATATTACTATTCACACCCCAATACTCCGCACAAATATCCTTCCGTCCATCAGGAAATTACCTTCTCTGAAATCGCACAACCTGATGTTAGTGCCTTATGTCTGCGGCCCCCGATAGGCTCAGATGACATAAAAAAAAGCCAGAGCCCCCAAAGGCTCTGGCTTTTTCATTTCAGATCTGTGCCTTCAGCTGCGCTGTGGCTTGCGGGAATTGGCAGCGGCCACGCGCTTGCCCCACGCAACGAGCGCATCCGTGCAATCCGTCCGGTCGAGCTTGCATTCGATCAGGGTCGGTCCACGGGTGTTCTTTTTAGCCTTTTCAATGGCTTCAGCCAGCTCCTCACCAGTGGTGGCTTTTAAGCCGAGGCCAGACTTGCCGCTTGCCTCACCCGGCACACCACCGTTGAAGACGTTAACCAGCGCGGCATAATCCCAGTTCTGGATGTAGTTGTACGGCCCATCATGAATCTTGATTTCAATGACATAGCCATAATTATTAACCAAGAAGATGATAACCGGCAGTTCATACCGAACCATCTGTGCGACTTCCTGAGCCGTAAGCTGGAACGAGCCATCACCGACCATCAGAACGTGCTGACGCTCAGGTGAACCCGCCGCATTCCCGAAAACGGATGGTACGGACCAGCCGATGTGGCCCCACTGCATTTCAGATTCAACACGTGCACCTTCAGGAAGGTGCATCCGGGTCGCGTTGAACCAGGAATCACCAGTCTCTGCAAACAGCGTCGTGTTGCCATCCACCAAAGCATTGATCTGACGCGTCATTTCGTCGTTCGTCAGCGGGGCGGACGGATTGGCCGTCGGCAGAACAACAGGCTCGTAGCTTCCGGTTAGAGATGCAGGCTTATGGGGAGCCTGTGCCGTCAGAGCCTTAACGAACTCCTTCAGACGAAAGCCTTCAAACGTCTTGCCGTTAACAGTCACACGGTCCGGATTGACCTCCAGAACGTTTTCACCACGGATCAGGTCATTCCAGCCCACGGAGGAGTAATCGTTCCAGACAGGCGCCAGGGTGATGACGCCATCTGCACTTTTGACGACCTCTTCAGCGCCCGGGCTGCTAACTTCGCCCCAATACACGCCGCGGAAACCCGGATGTGTTTCCGGAAAGAAGCTTTTGGCCGCACTCATGATCGTAACTGCGCAACCGAGTTTGTCGGCCAGAGCCACTGTTTCCTCAAGTGCTTCAGCCGCACGCAGTTTACTGCCGACAAGGATGACAACCTTTTCGCGCTGCGCAAGAAACTCTTCGCTCTCCTTAAGAGCGGCCTTCAGGCTGGCCTCGTCCGGAGCCGGATAAGACAGGAGGGAGTCCACCGGACCAGGGCGGGCACAAAGAGCCGCAGCCACGTTGCAGGAAATTTCCAGATAAGCTGGCTTCTTTTCACGCAGAGCCGTGCGGATCACGTGATCGATTTTGGCTGGTGCAGACTCCGCATCCGTGATGCTTTCGGCTGCGCAGGTGACGTGCCGTACCATTTCGAGCTGGTAGTTATAGTCCGTCGTGCCGATCGTATGATGCAGCACCCGCCCCGAGCCATAATCGTTGGTATTGGGCGCACCGGAAATCACGATAACGGGCAAGTTCTCGGCATAAGATCCACCGAGGCCATTCATGGCAGAAATAGCGCCTACGCTAAACGTCACGACAGCTGCTGCTGCCCCTTTAGCCCGCGCATAACCTTCTGCGGAAAAACTGCAATTCAGCTCATTACAGCTGTAGATCTGACGCATGCCGCCATGTTCGAGAAGCTGATCCAGCAGGACGAGGTTATAGTCTCCCGCGACGGCAAAATGGTCTTTCAGACCGATCTGCGTCAGCCGTTCAGCGAGATAATGTCCAACAGTAAAGCTCATCACGAAATCCTCTGAGGAGTGTCTGTCACGACTCTCGGCAGACTGCTGGATAAAGTCCAATATATAGTTGAATGCATTTCCATATATGATACGTATGGATCATGGACCTACGCCACTTACGTTACTTCGTTGCCATTGCGGATCACGGGAGTTTTACTCGTGCAGCCGAAGCCCTGCACATCGAGCAACCGCCGCTCAGTCAGCAGATCAAAGCACTGGAAGCGGAACTCGGCCTTTCCCTGTTTCATCGTTCCAGACGCGGTGCCACCTTGACCGATAGCGGCATACAGCTCCTCGCGAAGGCACAGCATATTCTTGCAATGGAACGCGAATTTTATCTGCTGGCGGGAGGCCTGGCACGAGGCGAACAAGGGCGACTACGTCTCGGCATGGCCGGCGCCGTCGCCCTCCTGCCCCTAATTCCTCGGTCCATCCGCCTCTTTCGGGAACGCTGGCCCGACATTGTCATCACCTTAGACGAGAGCAACACCCCCGCACTCTGCGAAGCCCTGCATGAACACCGATTGGACATCGCGATCGTCCGCCCTCCAGCGCCGGACCCGCGCATTACTCTCCACCCACTCTTTGATGAGCCCACCGTTCTGGCCATTCCAAAAGGGCATCCACTGTCACAGCAGGATCGTATCCCGCTCTCGGCTGTGGCCGACGAACCGTTCCTGATTTTCAAACGCGAACTTGGTCCAGGCTTTTATGACGCTATCATCGCGGCTTGCCAGAAAGCAGGCTTTACCCCTCGTCTTGGTCAATCCACACCGCAGATTGCTGCGACAGTTCCCATGGTAGCCGCCGGAATGGGCGTTTCCATCGTTCCAGCTTATCTCAGCCAGATCCATGCTGAAGGTGCGACATTTCATCCCATTGATGGCCCCATGCCTCGCGCCTCTATAGCACTGGCCTCAAGCCAACCTGAACTCTCAGGGCCCAGCGCACGGTTTCATGCCCTTTTGCGTGAACTCGCCTGATAGATCTCAAGATTGAGGCGCTTTGATAGTCGCATGACTCTCGTGTCGATCTTCTTGATAATAGAAAAGATCCTGCCGTGACGGCCCCCCTGTTCTCAGAATAGGACATTCCTGAGAGCAAATTTACCTCATGCGTACGATGGCAAGGATGACAGTAAACAACCCTATCGACACGCTGAATGGGTCCGCGCCCCCGCGTTCAAGACTGAAATGCGCGGAACATAGCCATCATTGACAGCAGAAGGTGTCCGGGCAGAATCTTTAGTCTGTTAGATTAGAACCTGTTCTTCCTCACCAAAAAGAAATGACTGTTATCAAACAGGATTTCGAAGGTTTTCATCTTCGTAATAGTTAGAACACTCAAAGTAATCACGCCTCTTTGATAACACCCGAAATCACAATACGCGATGCTCCTAAGTCCTTATAATATATAGATA
>NZ_JBDOBO010000066.1:0-12351 GCF_047723935.1 Gluconobacter sp. | reverse complement strand
CGAATGCGCCGAGAGACATGGCGAGCACGCCACTCCACGAGCCAGATCTCGATTCTGGCTCCATTTCCACATCAGGTGATATTCCAGATACTTCTTTCATTATACCTCAACTGAGCGGCCCACTTTCGGAATATAAAGGCCATTTTTTGAATGATTCTGTATTTTCTTAAGTATATTGTGAATAAAAACGAGAAATAATTTTAATCACAACAAGGAACTCATCAAGCATGTGTTGAATAAACCAGATGATGTGCCAGAACTAGACCGTATAATATCATGATAAAAATGAGCAGACTTCATTAATTAGACTAAGATCCCACCCGGCCGAATTCATGAAATATACTCATCTCTATGTTCTAAATATCGCCTCTAAACCCAAGCTTTTTATATCGTTATAATGGCTGAGTCAGGCTTACCGGATGAGTGATTCTCAGCGGCAAGATCACGGCGTATTTTTTTCTACAAAACTCGGTGAGTCCGTCTACTGCGTAAGTCGGTCTGAATGTGTCACCCACGTTACGGTTTTCGCAAAGGTTTCATCTCCAGACGGGAGACAGGTGAATATGAAAATACGTCTGACGCTTGGAGAACAAGTGATCTTTGCTTCGTTGGAAGACACTCCTTCCGGGAGAGATTTTCTCTCTCTTTTGCCAATGACCTTGATGCTTGAAGATTACAATGCGACTGAGAAGATCTGTGACCTTCCCCGGCATTTGTCGAGCGACAAAGCACCCAAAGGATATGCTCCTTCCGCAGGCGACATTGCCTATTATGCTCCTTGGGGGAATATCGCCATCTTTTATCGTAACTTTGAATATTCATCTGGCCTCATCAAGCTCGGCCAGATTGAAGACAACCTTGAGGGGCTTGCTCTCACCGGTCGCCTAAAAATGCAGGTGGAAGCTCTTTAAGCAAAATACATACTGCTATTAATGTATTAAGAATTGTTCGAGGAATCACCCTATGAACCAGAAACAGTTTATTTTATCCTACGTCAAAAGAAAATACGATACGATCCCAGACCATCCTTTTCATTACTTTCCCGACTATATCGCACTCCGGCACGAAGATCGCGAGACGTGGTTTGGACTTATCATGAATGTGCCCCGTCAGACACTCAAGCTGAGTGAAGGCGGGAATATCGATATTCTCGACGTCAAATGCCGTCCAGAACATATACAGGATTATCTTACGACAGAAGGAATTGTTCCGGCCTACCATATGAACAAGGCACACTGGATCAGTATCCTGCTGGATGGCAGCGTTTCTGATGCTCTCATCGAAAATCTTATCGACGCCAGTTTCGAACTGACGCTCTAGAGATTTTTTCCCATGCACAAGGCTTCAGACAGACTAAAAATCGTAGTCTCTGAACACTCTGTCGATTGCTGCGTGGCAAAACTCAAACCGCTTAGGATTACCATAAATGATTAAAGATAAAGTCGTCCTCATCACGGGCGCATCCTCGGGGATCGGCGAAGCCGCGGCAAAGCTACTGGCCGCAAAAGGGGCAAAAGTTGTCCTCGGTGCGCGCCGGGAAAGCCTGCTAAAACAGATCGTGACCGACATTGAAAAAGCCGGCGGTCAGGCTGCCTATCAGGTTCTGGACGTCACGAAGCCATCTGATAACGAACGCATCGTACAATTCGCCAAGGACACGTTCGGTCGTCTGGATGTCATCTTCCTGAACGCGGGCCTCATGCCCAATTCTCCGGTTTCGGCACTCAAAACCGATGACTGGAACAGGATGGTCGACGTCAACATCAAGGGCGTCCTGAACGGCGTCGCAGCCGTCATGCCGTCTTTTCTGGAGCAGAAATCCGGACAGATCATTGCGACGTCATCCGTTGCCGGCATCAAGGCCTATCCGGGATGCGCTGTCTATGGCGGCACGAAATGGTTCGTGCGCAATTTCATGGAAGTGCTGCGTATGGAGTCCGCATCCGCGAACAGCAACATCCGTACCGCAACGCTCTACCCCGCTGCGATCAACACCGAGTTGCTTGCTTCCATCACGGACAGTGCCGTGCAGGAACAGATGCAGGGTCTTTACAAGACGTATGGCATCTCGCCAGATCGCGTTGCCGAAGTCGTTGCGTTTGCCATCGACCTACCGGAAGACACCACTGTCAATGAATTTACGGTCGGTCCTGTAAACCAGCCCTGGTAACCGGCAGGCATATTGTCAGGCCCGCTCTTTTTACGGGCCTGACATTTCCGCTTCGTTTTTCCGGTTTGAAAATACCCATGCGTTCACGAGAATAATCATCAACGCCGGATCGATAAAACTCTGGAAAGCCGGCCGATCAAAAGATGTCTGCGTGGAAGACGTCTGGTCAGCGCCACGACTGGAATGGCAGCCGCCGCGGAAACCAGTGCATACACAGAGACAAGCAGACCAATCGCAGAGGGCGCGACATCCAGATCCTGCACCATGGCCGACAGGACACCCGCCGGCATGGTCTCGGTCACAACCATCAGAAAAGCTGTCGTCGTCAGCGGGAGCAGAGCGCCAATCCGCATTCGACCACCGGGAAAGTCATGATCCAGTCGGGCGTTGGGGGATGTCGTCACACTCTGGCTTTTCCTGAACGAAGGGCCATTACGTAGGGGCTAATGGCTCCTGGATGCTTTGTGCCCTGATAAACTCGGCGAGGACACGGGCTGAGGAAATCGCCCGCGGCCAGCCAATATAGAACGAAAGATGCGTGACAAGTTCGGAAAGTTCGTCCCGCGTCACGCCCATCTTGACGGCTTTTCCAAGATACATCGCCAGAAACTCATTCTGCCCGGAGCCAATCATGGCACTGACAGTCACGAGATTACGGTCTCTTGGCGTCAGGCCAGGACGCAACCACACGTCTCCATACAGCAGATCGTTCGTAATCTCGACAAGGCCCGGCGCAACCGTCCCGAAACGCTCCTGAAGCAGGGCAACTCGGGCCGCATCCCCCGGAAGCGCCTCATCAACCGACAACAGATCCGGACTCACGGGCGGCAACTGATCCGCTGACACGCCGCGTTGCGCGAAAATCCCCTTCAGGGAAACAACCGCATTAAACGCCGTTGACCACCCCGCATAAAAAGCGACATGCGTGATGAGTTCAGACAGTTCACCTGGTGTCACACCACTGTCGAGCGCCTTGGTGAAATAATGCGCGAACCCGATCGTCCGCTCCCCAGCCACGAGAGCGGAGACGGTAACGAGACTTCGGTCACGTGCGGAAAGACCGGAGCGCGCCCACAGATCCCGAATGATTGCGGTTTCCGTATAATGCGCCAGAGCAGGAGCCACACCGCGCACATATTCCAGCGTCAGAGACGGAGTATTGGACATCGTCTTGCTTCCTCCACGACACCGCTCGAAGCGAAAGAGACGATGCTCTTCCGCTGCCGCATACGCGGCATAGCCGAGCGTTTCAAAAGTTACTTGCTCTGTGTTGAACCCGAGACAAAGCGCTGGGTGATTTCCGCCACGCGCTGTCCAAGGTGGGCTGCCGTGTCGAGATCGCTCTTGATCGGCGTCACATCCGGGGCCTGATCATTGTTGGACTGCGCCATGGCGCCCAACCAACTACCATGGCGATTCAGGTCGTTCACGCTACCATTACTGGTGCTATTACCTGGCATCAGGCCGAGATTGACCCACGTCATGCCATGTTGAGCAGCGAATAGCGTGAGAGAAACCAATGAGTTGAGTTTGTCGCCATGCTGGGCGCCCGAGTTGGTGAACCCCGCCGCAATCTTATTAATCCACTTCTGCTCAAACCACGCAGTTTTAGTAGAAGCTTCCATGAATTCTTTAAATTTCGCGCTGATCGCACCGTTATAGGTCGGCGAACCAAAGATAATCGCGTCACTGGCTTCCAGCGTGTCCCAGGGAATCTCCCCGTCACCGATCGAAATCAGCGTCACATCGGCTCCCGCCACGCGACGTGCGCCTTCCGCAACCGCTTCTGCCTGCCTCGCGGTATGGCCGTAACCACTATGATATACGATAGAAATCAGCATGATAGATAATCCTGCACTATGTTTTTGCCGCAGAGGGCGGGCAAAGAGCGACACTCTTCCGACCAACTCCACGCTGGGCCTCGGTAAGTTTATAATGTAGAATTATATGAGCGTGTGGCGAAATCCATTCCCATAATATGAGCGTATAATTCTACAATAAGGGCACCATGCACCACCGCCTTGAAAATATATCCGTCTTTGTCGAAGCCGTTGAGGCAGGCGGTTTCTCCCGCGCGGCAGAACGTCTCGGTCTGTCGCGCTCCGCTGTGGGAAAGGCCGTGGCACGACTGGAAGAACGGCTTGACGCCAGACTCTTCAACCGGACGACGCGCGTTCTCACCCTGACCGAAGAAGGGCAGGTCTATTACGATAAATGTCGACGCGCCCTTAAGGAATTACGCTCGGGAGAAGAACTGCTCCACGCGGGTCGTACCGACGTTGTTGGCAAGGTTCGCATGTCGATGCCAATCTTGTTTGGCTGCCATTGCGTCACACCGATTCTTTTGGAACTGGCTCGCCAATATCCCAATCTTGATCTTGATCTGCGCTTCAGCGATCTCCTTGTGGACGTGATAGGAGAAGGTTTTGATCTGGCAATCCGCCAAGGTCCGATCGCAGACGGAAGCGGATTGCGCATTCGAAAAATATGCAGTCAGAATAAAATTATTTGTGCTGCACCGTCATATTTTTCCGAACGTGCCAAACCTCAAACAATTCATGATCTTGAGATGCACGATGCCCTGGTTTACTGGCGTTCAAACAGGCTTTTTCCGTGGCAGTTAAGGGATCTGGACGGCAATCTACAGAACTGTAAATTAAAGTGGCGTCTTCAGTTCGACAATCTCGAGGCGATTGTCGATGCTGCCGTTGCAGGACTAGGGATTGCGTGGTTGCCTGACTGGCTTATCAGACCTCATCTGAATGAAGGTCGCCTTCTCTCTCTCCTGGATGGATTTCCCTCTACTGCTGTTGACACGTTCGCTGTCTGGCCAGAAACGCCAACATTACCCAAACGCCTGCGTGTAATCGTCGATACTTTGGCTGAAAAATTGCCCGGTATCAGTCAAGAAGATCCGATGCCCCACTAATGTAATTGAGTAAAAATGGCCCTGTTGTAAGGATGCTTTAAACCATACACAGTTTACTCACACTCATGAGAATACCTCATGACCATGTATATAATGAAAGGGCTAATCCCTGCCTGGGAAAAGGGCTATCTTTTCCCTCATTAGCGCCTTCATCAAGAGCTGATCGATAGACAGAGCTGTTTCAACGGATAATGGGCGGCCCAAATAGTTACCTGAAAGGTCGCTTCAGGCTCCTGTCATTCGAAAACAGAAAAGAATTTACAGCGGTAACGAGGCGCGACCACACACGGAAGGATTGGCCATGCACTATACATATCTTGGTCGGACAGGTCTGAAAGTCAGTAAGTTCTGTCTGGGCACCATGAATTTCGGTATGGTTACGGATGAGCCAACGGCTTTCACCATCATGGACGCTGCGCTGGACTCCGGGATCAATTTCTTCGACACCGCCGACGTTTACGGTGGGCCACAAACACCGGACATGGCACAGGGTTTTGGCACATCCGAAGAGATCATCGGCAACTGGCTCTCAAAAGATACAAGTCGCCGGAACCAGATCGTCCTGTCCACCAAGGTGTACCAGCCGATGGGTCTGGGTCCGAACGACAAATATCTGTCAGCCTATCACATCAGAAAGGCCTGTGAGGACAGCCTGCGACGCCTCAAGACAGATCATATCGATCTGTATCAGATGCACCACATCGATCACCGGACGCCTTGGGAAGAAATCTGGCAGGCAATGGAACTGCTCGTTCAGCAGGGCAAAGTACTTTACGTCGGCAGCAGCAATTTCGGCGGCTGGCACATTGCCACAGCACAGGCCGCGGCCAAGGCCCGGAACTTCATGGGTCTGGTCTCGGAGCAGAGCCTGTATAATCTGACCGCCCGCATGATCGAACTTGAGGTCATTCCCTCCTGTCGGCATCATGGTCTTGGCATCATCCCGTGGAGCCCGCTTGGCGGCGGTCTGCTCGGCGGCGTTCTGGGCAAAGAAAGCGGGACGCGCAGAGCCAGCAAAATTAAGGAAATCGAGAAATACCGACCACAGCTTGAAGCCTATGAATCCCTCTGCGCGGAACTTGGCGAACAACCCGCTGACGTCGCACTGGCCTGGCTGCTCCACAACCCTGTCGTGACAGCCCCAATCGTCGGCCCCCGCACGCAGAAGCAGTTGGCAAGCAGTCTTAAAGCACTGGACGTTAGTCTCTCTCCAGACACATTGAAGCGTCTGGATGAAATCTGGCCCGGCCCCGGCGGTGAAGCACCCGAAGCTTACGCCTGGTAACAACCGGCCCTCTTCCGACTGCTACTTCCCCCTGACACCAGCACGCCTGCCCGTGTCAGGGGGACCATACCCTTTTATAGACTTCTCGACGCGGCATCGAGCTGGCCGAATTCTTCATCCGAAAGCGTGATCGCAGCCGCAGCAACGTTCTCTTCCAGATGGCTGACACGGCTAGTTCCCGGAATGGGCAACATCACGGGACTACGCCTGAGGAGCCATGCCAATGCGATCTGACCCGGTGTCGCACCATGTGTTCTGGCAATGCTATCGACAATCCCGCCCGGCTTTGCCAGTTCGCCGGCCGCCAGAGGAAACCAGGGCATAAAACCAATGCCATTGGCTTCACAGTATTCCAGCACATCTTCGTCCGCACGGTCGGTCAGATTGTACCGGTTCTGAACAGTAGCGACCGGGAATATCTTTCTGGCATCCTCAATCTCCGCGACCGAT
This sequence comes from Gluconobacter sp., assembly GCF_047723935.1. NCBI lineage: Bacteria > Pseudomonadati > Pseudomonadota > Alphaproteobacteria > Acetobacterales > Acetobacteraceae > Gluconobacter > Gluconobacter sp. Next base: position 5,517 of record NZ_JBDOBO010000066.1, on the reverse strand, counting down.
ACCTGACTCAGCCCGGCATACCGGATGAAGCCCTGATCGATAAAGGAGCGAATGGTCTCAAACTGTTCCTCTGCGGGACGTTTGGGATCGATCCTGTGAAGCTGCCAGAGGTCAATCCGCTCAACCTTCAGTCGCCGAAGGCTCAGACGAACAGCCTGCCCGAGATAGTTTGGGTCCCCGACTTGCGGCCATTGTCCTTCCGTCCGGCCAGGACGAACCAGACCGCCTTTCGTCGCAATGGTCAGGCCCCTGTAAGGCGCCAGAGCCTCGGCAATCAGATCCTCGCTGACGAAAGGGCCATAGCTGTCCGCGGTGTCGATGAAATTGACACCGATTTCCGGCAGGCGGCGCAAGACGCGCAGTGCCTCTTCCCGATCTTCAGGCTCTCCCCATACACCCGGTCCGGTAAGGCGCATTGCACCAAACCCTAGACGATGAACGGAAATTTCTCCGCCTAGCAGGAACTCTCCGGAAAGACTGGCATTAATTCGTGTCATGTCGGCATCCTTCATCACGCATTCGGCACCTGCACTCGGGCATCGTAACACTCGTTTTTTCAATCCCCGAGAAATTCAACGAGTTTTCAAAATAACTGGACTGCTGCTGGCAGGAACGGTTTGCTCCCTGAGTTTTTTCACATCCCCCTTCGCCACGGGAGGCTGCCGGTTTCCCCACGAAGATCGGACAAAAGTCAGCACATCTGCGATTTCCCCGTCGGAGAGCTGCTCGCGATATGACGGCATCCGATAGGAATCCGGCACACCGGCCGCAACGACACGGCCAGACCCGTTGAGTGTGACGTTGATGGAAGAGGAACTGTCCGGCACCAGAGACGAGGCTGCCCCTGCCAGCGGCGGAACCCACTGCCCCTGCCCGCGCCCATCCGCCCCATGACAGAAACTGCACTTCGCCATGTAGGTCTGCGCACCGGGGATGCCCTGCCGTCCGGCGGGTTGGAGTGCCTTGGCCTGCGTCGGCTCATACTGCCACGGCGTTCCGTCACGTTGCGCGTTTCCAGGCAGAGACTTGAGATAATGCGCAACTGCCCGCAGATCATCATCCGAGAAAAACTGCGTCGAGTTGTTGAAAGCCTCTGTCATGGAGCCGAACACGACAGCATGGTCGTTCCGGCCGGTCTTGAGAAAACGGAAGACATCGTCCTCGCTCCACCGGCCCAGACCCGTGTTGGCATCGTTGCGCAGGCTGGGCGCAAACCAGCCATCGATCAGAGCGCCGGAGACAAAGGCCGCACTATGGCTGTCTGTCCCCTTTTCGTTGAAGGCCAGACTTCGCGGCGTATGACAGGCCCCGCAGTGCCCCGCCCCTTCAACAAGATAGGCCCCCCGGTTCCATTGGGCATCTTTCGACGTGTCCGGGCGATAAACGTCTGACGGGGCAAAAACCACATTCCAGAAAGCCAGAGGCCAGCGCATGTTCAGCGGCCAGGGGATCGTGCTTTTCCGGTTTTCCAGATGAACGGCCGGGACGCCCTTCATGAAATAGGCATAAAGCGCTTTGACATCATCGTCAGAAAGCTTGGCATAGGACGGATAGGGCATGGCCGGATAAAGGCGGTGCCCATCCTTTGCCACGCCGGAACGAAGCGCCCTGTCGAAATCCGCCAGCGTATAGGCACCGATCCCCGTCTCACGGTCAGGCGTGATGTTCGTGGCGAAGATTGCGCCCATCGGCGTCACCATCTTCAGGCCCCCGGTATAGGCTGCCCCACCCGGCACACTGTGACAGGCCACGCAATCCGTCAGACGGGACACATACTCCCCTCGCGCCACGAGTTGCGCCGACGGCTCTTCCTGAGAACCGGTTTTCTCAAAGGACGACGCAGGGAGACGGGTCACGAACCATGCCGCTCCCGCAGCCAGAACAGCCGACGCAGGGATCACGACTGCGAAAATTTTCTTCAGGCGGTTAGTCATGTTCAGTTCCGCACTCTTTCTGCTGCACGCGGGACGTGCCAGACGACGATCAAAGTCTCAGCTTGCAAAGTCATGACGTGACAGCGGCATGCTTCGGATACGCCGCCCGGTCAGGGTCGAAACCGCGTTCGCCACCGCGGGTGGGATGGCAGGCAGCGGTGGCTCTCCGACGCCACCCATCTTCTCGCCACTCTCGACAATTTTCACATGCACACGAGGCATCTGATTCAAAGCGAGAATTGGGTAGCCATCATAGTTCCGCGCGCGCGGCATGCCGTTCTCGTAAACAGTCTCTTCAAGAAGCACCTGAGACAGTCCGAGAGCTATGGCCCCATTGACCTGCGCTTCCACAATCGCGGGGTTTACGACCTTTCCAGGGTCGATGGCTTCCCAGACCTCGTGCACCCTGACACGCCCGTTTTCGAGCGACACTTCCGCAATCGCCGCAGCTTCAGACCCGAAAGGTGACGCCATGCCAATCCCGCGCGCGCGGCGTGAACCATCCGCCGCCGTAAACGGGCCACGCTTCCAGCCACCGGACAGATCTGCGACCGCCCTGAGCAAAGTCGTCAGGCGCCTGTTATCCCGAAGCAGGTGCAACCGGAGCTCGTAGGGGTCCTGATGTCCCTTGTCCGCAAGTTCGTCCAGAAATGTTTCATAGAGAAAGTCATTCATGGAATTCCCGACGGAACGCCAGTATCCCAGCGTCGCCGGATTTCTGACGAACAACTGGGCGATCCGACGGTCGGGAATATCGTAGGCCTTGTTGGTCAGTCCTTCGAGGGCTGTCGGATCAAGATCTTTTCCGCGCTTCGTCCCGAGACCTTCCGTTGCTCCTTCCGTAGCGCTGACGACGTCAAGCGCAACAGGACGACCAGTCTCATCAAGCCCCGCACGGAACCGCACGGCCGCCATGGGGCGCAGGGCATCACGCAGGAACTCTTCCTCACGGGTCCAGATCAGCTTGATGGGCCGACCCGTCGCTTTGGCGAGCGCAATGGCCTGCGGATAGGGGCTACCATGGTCGTAAAGGAAATGACGTCCGAAAAACCCACCCAGTAATGGCGAATGAATCGTGATCTTTTCCGCATCCATCCCGGTGCGCCTGGCCATATCGGCACGGAACATGTCGGGCGCCTGATTGGGGAGCCAGACATCGAGTGTTCCATCGGGATTATACCGTGCCAGCGCGGAAGGAGGCTCAAGCTGCCCATGGTTCACATACTGGCTGAAATACGTTGCCTCGACGACTGTACGGGCGTTTTTCAATCCGCGCGTCACATCGCCTTTGGTCTCCGCGTTCTCTTCTTTCCCGGATACTGTCGCAAGGTGTTTCCTGAACTCTTCCGTCGAAAAATCCGCTGGCATCACACGAATGTCTGAGGCTGCCCCCGGTTCAGCCTCGACCCAGTTCACCAGCAGAGCTTCAACCCCGCGTCTGGCATGCCACCACCGCTCGGCCACGACCGCCACCGCCCCCGGCAGACGATGAACGGAGTGAACACCCTTCATCTGGCGCACCTGTTCTTCGTTGCGGATGGAGCCAACCGTCATGCCAAGGCGCGGCGCATGCTGGACCGCTGCGTGCAGCATGCCATCAACCCGCACATCAATTGCGTAGTCGACCTTGCCTGTCGATTTCTCGTAAATATCCAGCCGCTTGACCGACTTGCCGATCCAGCGGAACTGCGACGGATCTCTCAGCTTTACGCTGGCCGGATCAGGCACCGGGAGATCCATGGCCACATGCGCCAGGTCTTCATAATTGACCGTTCGACCCGATGCAGCATGAACGACCTGTCCCGGCTGAGTGGTCAGCTCTGACACGGGAACACCCAAATGCTGCGCCCCGGCCTGAAGCAGCATCTCACGTCCGAGCGCACCGAGACGCCGCATGGCCGGATAGCCGTTCCGCACCGACATGCTCCCACCCGTGATGCGCATACCGCTGTCCATCACAGCGTATTCATCACCTGCCGGGGCATTTTCAACAAGGAAAGTCGAAGGGTCCGCGTCCAGTTCCTCGCCGACGATCTGTGCCATGGCAGTGAACGTTCCCTGCCCGCCTTCAATGAAGGGGCTTTGCAGGCGCACGGTATTATCCGGACGGATTTCCAGGAAGGCTGGGACCTGTGTTCCCCGATATTTTGGTCCCTGCGCGGCCTGGGCGCGCGCCTGTCGGGCCGGCAGACCGAAACCCAACACGAATGCGCCCGCCGTAGCGCCTGCCGATGTCAGCATAAAGCGCCGTCTGGACAAATTGACCGGTCCCTGCTGCATCAGGGAAGCATCATCAAAAAGACCGTTCACCATTCTTATGCTCCCCCGTCCGTTGAACCGGACGCCAGATCATGAATAGCGGCACGAATGGCGTTATAGGTTCCGCAGCGGCAGAGATTGACCATCGCTGCGTCGATGTCGGCATCCGTGGGGTGGGGAACCTGCCTGAGCAGTGAGGTCGCAGCCATGACCTGCCCGGACTGGCAGTAACCACACTGCGGCACCTGATGTTTCACCCATGCAGCAACCACACGCTTGCCAAGATCATCCTGCTCGATCGCCTCGATGGTCGTGATCGACGCTCCTGCCACTTTTTCAACAGGTGTCACACAGGACCGCACGGCTTGGCCGTCAACCAGCACAGTGCAGGCCCCGCACTGCGCCAGCCCACAGCCATACTTGGTGCTCGTCATCGCAAGGTCGTCGCGCAGAGCCCAGAGCAAGGGAGTATCAGGTTCGACATCCACATGGTGCTGAATACCGTTGATGTTCAACTCCATGTAAACCTCCCATTATTGATTTTGTACAAAATCATTATGAATGGTGACGTAATTCACCAATCTAGATTTTTGTTTTCAGTCCATTCAACGGCGTGAACTCTTATGTTATTATTTTTCAAAATAGAAAATTAGCCCTAATTTAATGCATATAATCATGAGCGCAGCACATAAACGTATAACGATTTGAAGCTGTAAAACTTAAGGTATTCTATGTCTTCCCATGAACTGGACTTTGGATTGAAGTGAAATCTGTGCCCTGAAAACTGACATTAAAAAAATACCCAGAATCATGTCATCGGGATCCTGAAGGGGGGTCAGACATGTTCTGCGGCTACATATTTATGCCGCAGGCTCAGGACCAGAGATACTTGTTTATACGTGACAATCGAAAATACGGCGGGATGGTGGAATGGCCGCTCAACGCTCTCTGTGAGGAGCTTGATAGCGGTCTGATCACTGAAGACACTGCCGGCAAAACACTCGCAGCACCCGGTGTGCACCGAGAAGCTATGATCTGGGCGCCCCGGGTAAGACGTATTCGCCATTCACTCACCGGTTGACCCACTTCTTAAGTGGCTTCTCGTGCCTATTCTAGGTTGGCTCTGGAACTCACGCAGACGTGAAAACCGACAAAATCCCGCCCTGGTACTTTTTCATCTGTTTCCTATGTGTTTCCTGCGGAGTGATTTAGGCACAAAAAAACCCGCCTCAAGTGGGCGGGTTTGTCGTGTCTTTTCAGACGTTTATGCATGGTTGCGGGGGCAGGATTTGAACCTGCGGCCTTCAGGTTATGAGCCTGACGA
>NZ_JBDOBO010000065.1:0-12557 GCF_047723935.1 Gluconobacter sp. | reverse complement strand
ATGATGCCAATAACTGGGCTATCGAGACTATGGATAACCCTCGCTATCCGCTGGAGCTGTTTCTGCGTGTGATTACGATTAGTCTTGAAACCATGAAAATCGTGAACGGGTTGCCTGCTTTGGATATATTGGAAAGTTGATTACACTCAATCAGAGCACAATCTGATCTGACCCAGTGCTCAGCAAGGCGGCTTTTGGCGCTGAAGGATCTCTCTCCGCTCCGTGAAGCGATTGGCATACGGGGAAAAACTATTCCGGGACGTAAACGGGGCGGCCACGGTTGGGGGAAGATGCCGGTCCTGTCGATCAGAATGCCACTTTTTCCGAGGGGACACTTCGACCTTTGCCCCGATGGCAACCCGATTTGTCCGAGCTGGAGGCTGCTATAGCTGCTGCCGCCGCTCTGTGGGCGCAGTCATCAAAGAACGTAGCTCGGAAGAGTCATCACGATTATAACACTTGGTAGTTATAAAGGTTATATGATAACCTTTATAACTACCATAACCGAAATGGAGGATTATCCATGACGAGTGTTTCATCCTCTCCATGCATAACCACCCAAATTGCTACTACTCCGGAAGCACGTAAAGCTTTGGCGAGGTCGGACAGCGATCATGTGATGGTAATAAGTTTCAAGGATATTCCGTCTGAAGAGGTCGCTGCCCTAGGAAAAATCTTTCAAGGTTTTACCGAAATTTTATTTTTCCAGATGTTGCGCAACAGTGCCGAATGCAAGTTGCTAAAACGCGGAAAAGCAGATCGCGTTAAGCCTTGGCTTCAAAAGCAGGCCATAATGCGGCAAAGGGCGCGTGAGGCTGTCCTGGACACTGGGGATTGGATACCTGCGACCAAGGTCGCGGAACTTGCACAATTTAGTGCACACAATCCAAGTTCCCAGCCGAATAAGTGGAAACGGAACAAAAAGATTTTTGCTATTAACGAGCAGGGGGTTGATTATTTTCCACTTTTTGCTTTGGAGCCGGATTCCGGTTTCCGACCTGTCGAAGCCGTCTCCGAAGTGATTAGTGTATTCGATGGTCGGAAAGATTCATGGGGCATGGCGTACTGGTTCGAGTCTGATAATAGTTTTCTCGGTGGAAAACGACCGAAAGACCTGTTGATAACAGAACCTAAACGTGTGGTGGCAGCGGCCATGGATGAGATTGAAGGTGTGCAGCATGGCTAGTCCCCCCCGGAAACGGAGAGAGGCGGCTATTGCGGACGTTCCCATTGCCACTCCGGCCCCTCCCTCTGGCCCGTTAGCGACAACTTCGTATACAATATCTGCTGGAACTCACCTTCATCGGGTGCATAAAAGTAAGTATAACGCAACACAACTAAACCCTAGCACCACCGGGAATGCCAGATTTAGTCCTATTTCTGACAAAGACAACGAACCTGTTGCAACCATGTACGCGGCATCCACTAGAGATGCGGCGCTTATGGAGACATTATTTCACGATGTGCCATATACCTCTGGTTTGAAAACTCTGGATAGTGGCAAGATGGATGGTCTTGTCCATTCCGAAATCACGGCGATGAAAGACATAAATCTCGTCGATTTGACGGGCGTACCGTTACGAAAACTGGGTTTAACCCGTAAACAAATAATCGACACAGAGAAAGACTGTTACCCACTTACCCGATCATGGGCGGAAGCCATCCATACGCAATGTCCCGATGCTCAAGGCCTCTCTTGGATGTCAAGACAGGACGATACAGCTCGGGCTTATGTATTTTTTGGAGATCGTCTCTCTGCGGGTGCATTAAGTCCGGTTGGCACCTCAAAGAGTCTGGCAGAGGATAGCGAGACGACAGACGCAGTTTATGCTCTCGCCGAACGGATAGGCGTCGTGATGGTTGACGGTGACGAAGGGTATGACGAATGATCGGATTTCCCGTTCTGTGTTGGCCGCACCGGGGGTAGGTAGTGGTAATCAACCCTCAGAGTTACTCGATGAGCAGAGACAGGCCCATCCAGTCCGACACCGCTGGTTTGTGCACGTCAGTCCGCCGCCTTGGCCGCGAAAAGCTGGCGGAGCGTACGATTGAGACGGTCCTTCAGCTCACGCCAGATACCGAAACGGTCGCGACAACACTCCGCGCGGCTGGCCGGCGCTTATCCCGCAAGACTGAGGCTATCAGGCGCGAGGGAGCCCGTGCTGTCCGGGCCCAAGTCAAAGGCACCGATTTTTCGATGTTCGCGGATTTCGACGCGCTACAGGAACACGCGCGTCTCTGCTTGCAGGAAACAGTCGATGCCTTTCTGGAACTGGTGGCGCAGGCAGAAAATGAGCGCTTCCAGATCGAGCAGATTACACAGAACACGACTGTCGAGCAGAGGCTGTCCGATCCCGCCTTCCGTGCCAGACGGGAAGCCGCAGCCGTGGCTCTTCATCAGGCCTGGGAGAGTGGACACTGGACTGCCGGTGCATGGGAAGCCTTTGGCAAAGTGTTCGATGCCTACCGTAAAGCAAACCCTCCTCCGCCGGCCGCTTTCTCCAGCAACGACACAGGACCTGCCCGTCAGGATCTTGTCGCGCGCAAGATCGTCTCTCTCGAAACATGGAAAGCCGCTGGTCGGCAGGCGTAATGGGCAGCACGCGGCTCGGCTGTGATCAGTCTGGCTCTGGCCAGTCGCGTGTCAGGTGCCGTGCAGGCAGTGACTGGCGATTGCGGTGTACATCCGTTGAAGGAGACAGAGTTTGCTCGCGTGGCTGGTCTCCTGATGGAGACCATGATGCGTCGAAGGCAATAAAACTTCCCGGTGCAAGGTCCTTGCCATGCTGGGGAAGGTCTTTGGTCCAGCCGACGTAAAGTCCGTCACTGGACGCAAACAGAAATTCCGGTCCACTTTTCCCGATCAGCTGGCCTTCGTAAGCCTGACCCGGCGCCGTCGTTGCGATGAACCGTTCCTGCCAGTCAACCGGACTGCCCTTTTTACGGGCGTTCTCCAAAAACGTAATGGCACGATGCAATGCCGTGCGTCTTGCTGGGTCAATGGCATCAGAAAGCATGTGCGCCACCGATGTGGTGTTCCCCAGTTCACCTGCGATCGACACCGCGATCATGCGCTCGCGCGAAACCACCGAAAAAGAAAGCTCGTGCCCGGCGTCCCTGGCGATCTTGCGCCAGAATAGGGTCTGGGTACGGCCATTCCCTTCCCGGAAGGGATGAATATGATTCAGGGTTACGAAATACGGCGTCAGCCGCTCGACAAAGAGGGCTGGAGGAAGATTTTTCAGATTGTCCTGAGCGGCAAGCCGTTCGAAAAGCTGCCCCAGTTCCAGCGCCAGCCGTGAGGGAGGCGAGAAGGTCGTGGCATCTTCACTCTGGGTAAATGCCTGTTTCGAGAGGTTGACCTGCCTGAATTCGCCCGCCCACTCATACACATCCTGATAAAGATGCTGATGAATGGCTTTGAGAAGATCAACGCCCTGCCTGTCGGGATAACCAGTTTCGCGAATTTCCCATTCCCGGAAAGCTGCATGACTGGCTTCGATTTCCGAAAGGAGTTGCGGATTATCGGTTATTCCGATTTTGTTGGCTAAGGTAAGCCCATCGGACTGAAGATAAGGGTCAGCCACCTGAATTAAGCTGCTCTGGTGGCTTTCTTATAACGGGGATCAGCCTGCAGTCGGGCCATGAGGCGCCGACGCGCTTCGTCTGTGGTGATTTCACCCCGGGCGCACGCTTCCAGATCCGCAGCCGCCTCTGGAGGAACGGGCTGTCCTTCGCGGGCAGCACTGGCCAGAGCATCCTGCGCCGCCTGTTGCCGACGGACGAGATCTTCATGAGAGAGCGTCATGATCGAAAGTTCCCCTGATTAGAGAATGAATTTTACCACATCCGCCTCACTCTGTCACCGATATTGCTGCCCATACAGGCTCCAGAAACACCCGCATCGAGTCACTCAGGGCATGCCGTATCAGTTTCCCCGGCAGATCAGACGGATAGCGACATCGGGCCACGCTCGGACTGAAATAGGCTTGCGTTCCTCCTTTGTTCTGGTGTAGCCAGAGGGTGTAAAGGAGCCATCCCATGCACCAGGACAAGACGGATACGCTGGCCCTTCTGCGCGAGAAAATCCGCCGGATGGAAGCCCCCACACCTGTGTCGACCGACAGACTGCCAACCGGGTTTGCGGCTCTTGATGCCCATCTGGACGGTGGTCTGGCGCGGGGCTGCGTGCATGAAGTCTTCAGCACCGGACGCGACAGCCTTTATGGCTCCCGCTCAGCCGCCTTTGTCGCCCATGTGCTGGCCCGCACGACCGGGCCGGTGATCTGGGTGAGTGAAGACTATCCCGACCTGTCCGCCCCGGGCATCCGCCAGTCCGGCCTTAATCCTGGTCGCCTGCTCTGCGTCACTACCCGGAAGGGCGGTCTGGAAGCGCTGTGCGAGGACGTGCTGAACGAACGCGGGGTCTGTGCCCTGGTCGCGGATATCCGTACACCGCTTACGCTCACCCAGTCCCGCCGCCTCGTGCTGGCTGCCAGTCGAAGCCACGTCAGTGGCTTCCTGCTCTGCCGCACGGCAGGGGCTCAGAATGACCCGCCCGCCAGCGCCAGCATGACCCGCTGGCGGATCGGGGGCAGCCCCTCAACACTGCGCACCGATCTCCCCTCTCTTTCTCCGGTTGCCGGCGCAGAGCGCTGGGCTGTCGAACTGCTGCGTCATCGCGGTGGACCCGGCGGCACCTGGATCATCACCCCGACACGGCATGACCCGACGTATTCTCTCCCTGTGGCTGCCCCTCTGGCCGATCGAGCGACACCAGAAACAGCAGCCATCCCCTTCACGCAGCGGACTGGCGCTCTACGCGCCTGAGCGTGGCCGGCTTCTGGTGACAGCAGCCGATCCCATAGCCCTACGACTGGGGATCTGCCACGGGATGCCATTGGCACAAGCCAGGGCCATGCACCCAGAGCTGCACGTGGCGCAGGCCGAACCTGCGACCGATCAGGCCGCACTGGAGGCGCTCACACTGTGGTGCCAGTGGCTGTCGCCCCTCACAGCCACCGATGGCGCCGATGGCGTGTGGGTGGAGACCACTGGCTGTGATCATCTTTTTGGAGGTGAGGACCAGATGGCTGAACACCTGCTGACCCGTCTTGCAAAGGCCGGTTATTCGGCCCGGATCGCGATCGCAGATACAGCGGCCATGGCGGCGGCTGTCGCCCGCAGCAGCCATCGGTCCATCACTCCCATTCCCCCGAGGGGGCAGGAGAGTGTCCTGCGCGAACTACCTCTGGCCAGCCTGCGACTTGAACCTGAGACACTGGCGACCCTGCGCCGTCTTGGCCTGGTGCGTGTCGGCCAGCTGCTGGATATGCCCCGCGCGCCTCTGGCACGCCGCTTCGGGCAGGCCCTACCCGACCGGCTTGATCAGGCGATGGGACGCCTACCTGAACCCCTTTCCTTCAGGACAGCACCACAGGCTTTCCGCGCTTCCGGCACACTGGTTGAACCAATCAGCACGGCCCCAGCCATTGCCCGCGCTCTGGAAAACCTCGTGGCGGAACTGGCAGACACCCTGAGCCGGCGGGGGCACGGCGCACGCCAACTGCAGGTGCAGTGCATGCGGGTCGATGGCACACTCCAGAGCCTTCAGATTGGACTGTCGAACGCCAGCGCCGATCCTGTCCGGCTGAACCGGCTTCTGGCCGAGCGGATCGAAACCATAGAACCGGGCTTCGGGATTGAAGCCTTTACCCTCAGTGCGACACAAACAGCCCCACTGGACGCCCCGACCAACCGGGACTGGCTGACACCCACCACCGATCCCGCAGGCCTGCCTGCCCTCCTTGAGCGTCTTGGGGGACGGGTCGGGATTCAAAGCCTCTCGCGCCTGCATGATGGAGCCAGCCAGTTTCCTGAATGCGAACAGGCTTATAAGGGGTGTGAGCACGTACAGAGTATGGAGGACCACTCCCCATCCGGCCCTCATGGCCCACGGCCTGCCCGATTGCTACCGACCCCCGCTCCCCTTACCGTTACGGAGCTCTGGCCTGACGGTGCGCCCAAAGCCTTCCTCTGGAGGCGTGCCACGCACACTATTCGCGGGCTGATCGGCCCAGAGCGGGTCTGGAGCGACTGGTGGCATGACCCCCAGGGCGCTTGCGCGCGCGATTACTGGGTAGCCGAGACGGCAGAGGGCGAACGCTTCTGGTTGTTCGTCGCTCATGATGGCACGGGTCCGGCTAAAGGGCGGGCCGTATGGTTCCTGCATGGGCTTTTCTGATGCAGCGCCCGCCAGACCTTCCCGGCCTGCGTCCGGCCCGCACAGACGACATCGCCGATGCCCTCATGCACGCGTTATGTCATGATGGTCGCCGCCGGGTGCATGATGCGGACGAGCTGATGGCCCGACTGGTTGCTGAGCGGTTGGTCGCCCATCTCGAACGCTGTGGCTTCATCCTGTGCCGTGCGCAGGATACAGGCAGCCACACAGCTTCAGCCCATCCGCACCCGACCGAGGCCCGCTGTGAGTGAGGCAGGCTATGTCGAGTTGCAGGTGGCGACCTGTTTCTCGTTCCTGCGCGGGGCCAGCCATCCCGGTGAACTGATGCAGCAGGCCAGAGCACTGGGCTACACGACACTGGGTATCACCGATTACAATTCGGTGGCCGGACTGGTACGTGCCCATGACGCGGCGACTGAGCACGGTATCCGCCTCATTCCGGGGGCACGGCTGGAGCTGGAAGAGGGCGCGAGCCTGCTCGCCTATCCACGGGATCGGGAGGGTTGGGCGTCGCTGTGTCGGCTGTTGACGCTGGGTGCGCGTCGTGGACCGCATGATGCGTTCCAACTCCGCTGGCAGGATCTGACGCGCGAAGCACGTAATCTGGTTCTGATCCTGCTTCCCACCGATGATCAGCGTCTGCCTGCCGACATGACGCGACTAGCAGAATTGGCTCGCCAGAAAGACGACGGCCCAGCCTATGTCGCGCTCACACGCCGTTTCGAGGGGCATGAGAGCGAGCGTCTGGCGTGGATTGCGCGGCTCTGTGTCCAAAATGGCGTGCTCCCCGTCGTTACGGGAGATGTGCTGTGGCATGACCCGTCCCGCCAGATCCTTCATGATGTGATGACAGCTATTCGTTGCCACCGCACTCTCGAAACACTGGGAGCGGAACGCACCCGGCATCTCTCCCGCCACCTGCGCGGCCCGAGTGAGATCCGTGCCCTGTTCCCCGGCTATGAGGACGCTCTGGTGCGCAGCCAGGAGATTGCCGCCGCTTGTCGTTTTTCTCTGGAGGATCTGCGCTACCAGTATCCTGATGAGACTGACGGAAGCGGTGAGACACCGCAGGCCGTTCTAACCCGCCTGGTCAGGGCCGGCGTGCCTTATCGCTATCCAACCGGTACACCTCTCGATGTCCGTCAGCAGCTCGATCACGAACTGGGCCTGATCGAACGTCTTGGCTATGCGCCGTATTTCCTGACGGTAAATACTATCGTCGCCTATGCCCGCTCCCGCGGCATCTTATGCCAGGGCCGCGGTTCGGCCGCCAATTCTGCCGTGTGTTACGTGCTGGGGATCACGGCCATTGATCCCGTCCGCTCAGGCCTCCTGTTCGAACGCTTTGTCTCCGAAGAGCGGCAGGAGCCACCTGACATCGATGTGGATTTCGAAGCCGACCGGCGCGAGGAAGTCATCCAGTGGATCTATCGGCGCTATGGTCGCTCTCACGCGGCCCTGTGCGCCACTCTGATGCGTTTCCAGCCTAAAGGGGCGCTGCGGGAAGTCGGCAGGGCATTCGGTCTGCCAGAGGATCTTCTGGGCCAGATGTCGAAACATCTGGCCAGTGTCCTGCACGACGAGGCCCTGCTTGCCGAGCGGCTGGCACAGATCGGCCTGTCTGCTGGCGACAGGCGACTTGGCATGGTCTTGCAGCTTGCCCGTCTGCTGGTGGGATTTCCGCGCCAGTATGGCACCCATCCCGGTGGGTTCGTGCTGACCGCTGACCGGCTCGACGAACTGGTGCCCGTGCGCCCCGCCGCCATGGCGGAACGCCAGACCCTGGTCTGGGACAAGGATGACATCGACCGGATGCGCATGATGAAGGTCGATGTGCTGGGCCTTGGCATGCTCGGCTGTCTGCGGCGCTGTTTTGACCTCATCCAGTCACGCTACCACCGCACGCTCGACATGACGACGATCCCGCCTGAGGACCGCGCGACCTACCAGATGATTGCCCGGGCGGATACGCTGGGGACGTTCCAGATCGAGAGCCGTGCGCAGATGGCCATGCTGCCGCGCACAAAGCCCGCCACCTTCTATGATCTGGTTGTGCAGGTCGCCATCGTGCGCCCTGGTCCCATTACTGGCGACATGGTCCATCCCTATCTGCGGCGCCGGGCGGGAGAAGAAGCCCCGGACTGCCCCAGCCCTGCCCTACAGCGTATTCTGGGCAAGACACTCGGCATTCCGCTGTTTCAAGAGCAGGCCATGCAGGTTGCGGTGCATTGTGCAGGCTTTACGGGTGGGGAAGCAGACCAGCTCCGGCGCTCCATGGGTACCTTCCGCTCCACGGGTGGTGTCCACCATATGAAGGCCCGTTTGCTGGGCGGCATGATTGCCAATGGATATGATCCAGCTTTCGCTGCGCGCATTTGGACACAGCTGGAAGGCTTCGGAGCGTATGGTTTCCCCGAAAGCCATGCGGCAAGTTTCGCGCTGATTGCCTACGCCTCGGCCTGGCTGAAATGCCATTATCCCGATGTGTTCTGTGCTGCCCTGCTCAACAGCCAGCCCATGGGGTTTTATGCCCCGGCCCAGATTGTACGCGACGCGCGCGAACATGGGGGGGAAGTCCGGCCGGTCTGCATCAATACCTCACGCTGGGATTGCACGTTAGAAACCGGACGCAATGGAGCGCGGCAGGCCGTGCGTCTGGGTTTCCGGCTGGTATCGGGCCTATCGTGTGATGCAATAGCCCGGCTGATCCTCGCCCGTGGGGCGGGGTATGACAGTCTGGATGATGTCTGGCGCCGTTCGGATGTACCGCTATCTTTGCTGGAAAAGCTGGCCGAAGCCGATGCCTTTCGCGCACTGGGGGCCGACAGGCGACAGGCCTTGTGGACGCTCAAGGGTTTTGGCGCAGCCCCGCTACCTCTTTTCGAAGCAGCCGACCGGGGGCGGAACGCACCGACCCCTGAACTCTGGGAGCCTGACCCGCAATTACCCGAAATCTCGGCAGGCAGCGCCGTGGTGGAAGATTACCATACGACAGGACTGAGCCTGCGTGCCCATCCGCTCAGCTTCCTGCGCGACACCCTTGCTCGTCAGGAAATTATCCCCATTGCGGATCTGGCGCAGGTCCGTGATGGTGCTTACGTGCGGGTGGCTGGTCTGGTGCTGATGCGCCAGCGGCCCTCTACCGCGAACGGGGTCATGTTCATGACGATTGAAGATGAAACCGGCACAGCCAATCTGGTTTTGTGGAAAGATCGCGTGACAGCGCAACGGGCCATTATTGTTGGATCGGGCTTCATCGCGGCTTACGCGCGCCTCCAGCGCGAAGGTGATGTGACCCATCTGGTCGTGCGCTTTGTCGAGGATCTCCAGCCAATGCTCTCCCGCCTTAGCACCGAAAGCGGGCGAGATATTGCGATCAGTTCACGGGATTTTCGCTAAAACCTCAGTCGGGACGTTTACGTTTTCGGTTGGATTTAGGCAGCGCACCTTTCAGCATAGGAGCCTGATTCGGGTCCTTCTTGCGCTGGACAGGCATTTTGCGTCCGTGCTTCCGTTTGTACTCATTAGCCGCGCATTTCTCAGAATAGGCTTTGGGCACCATAGGATAATCCGGTGGCAGTCCCCATTTTTCACGGTATTCGTCAGGTGTCATGTTGTATATGCGCCTGAGATGGCTCTTCAGAAGCTTCATGTGCCGGCCATCTTCAAGACAGATAATATAATTATGGAAAACGGATTCTTCGATTGGCACGGCCGGAATTTCCGGTTCCGGTTCCTCCACCGGGATGTGCGCTTCTTCCAGAGACCTATAAACCAGCTTGATCAGAGCAGGGAGTTTTTCCAAATCCATCGGGTTCCCGGCAAGGAAGCCCTTAACGATCGTGGCCGTCATCCGTTTGAGATCGTCAGGTGTTGGTCGGTCGGTGCTGGACATAAATCGAAATATTCCCTGAACATCTGGCGCAAAGCGCATAAGCAGAAGGCAGGGTCTGTGGCAGGATTCCATGGTTTTTGAAAGGCACCCCGCCAGAGTCGTCCCTGGAAAATACTGCCGCCAGTCACCACTACTGGAGGAATGGTGTACCAGACGGTGCTTGCGGGCCTGAAAAACGGGTCACGCTCGGTGACCAGACGGACTAGAAACTGTCTGCTTTACTTGCGCTGGGAGTTGCTGCCGGGAAAAAATGAGTCTGATCGACTGCTCGTTGATGTCACCAGCAGGAAGATCCACCGTTTCTGCATGATCAGGAGATAATATCACTGTACGGCGTGTTTCACGGCCAACCGTTACAGGACATTGTATATCCGAGCAATCTGGCATTTCGACAAATTCAATATCCGATACACGCACATCAATTTTCACATCATTGTTGGGAAGGCGTGTGGCAGTGTAGCTGCCATGAACACCAGTCTCGAGTGTGCTTGGTACCAGGTCGATTTTCTTAAGCCCACTTTTCCTGTCTTTTATGTGTAGCGCTTTAGCAACATAGGTAATGTTTTCGCCATCATGCAGGAAAGTTACTTCCTGCCCGTTAACCGCGACATATCCGTGATATTCAGTGATCTCCTCACGCGGGAGTTCAATTGCTGTCCCGTCTGTAGTTTTAGTCGTAATGCCCAGCAGCACCCGTGTCTGGGTCGTCATGGTGATTACGTCTTTGCCGTTCAGGGGCCGTTCTGAAATATGACCGTCTGTAGACCGGATATTGCTGGTGTCTGTCGCATGAGCGATGCGCTGATAAGAGTGGATATTTTCCGCGCAAACCGTCGAACTGCCAAAGCAGGCCAGCAGACCAAGAGCCGGCATCGTCCTGCGCCCCCATAACCGCACGTTCAACGCCCGGATATTTCGACCATCAGGTGCCATATATGTGCCTGCGGGTTTGCGAACCATGAGGTAAATCCTTTCTGTTGAGCCGAACCATCCGGCTCTTTCCCTCATTGTATCCGCACCCGTTGTGACGCTGTTTTCACCCGGCCTGTCGCACGTTCTCGGATTTGCGACACATCCTGTGCCAGCGTGTCCTTCAGGGCGTAAAGACTGCGGTCGAGGTGGAGTGTTCCACGCACCCCGCGTTCGACCAGGGCCCGGAAATACGCATCGGGGTGACGGATCTGTTCGCCCTGATCCCTGCGTGTCGCCATGACGATGACCGCCACAGCAGCTTCAAACCGCCCCAGAGCGATGCAGCCGGTTTTCCACGATTGGTAACCAATGCCGATCCGGCCGGAAAGCAGTTCAGCGGCGTCGGTCAGTTGGGCACGGTCGGGCGCGGCTGAGGCACACATATCCCGCAAGGCAGGACACACCGTCAGAAAGAACGTGCTGGTGCCCGGGAAGCCCCGCAGAATGGATGCTTCCAACCCCTCGGATGGTTCACGCTGGGACACCTGCCCTGCACGCCGCATTGTTTCAATGCGATTGCGCCCATTGGGCGCTACTACAACAACCTCTTTAGGTTTTTTGTTATTTCTTTCTGTATAGTGGGTGCCAGATTGAGCATCCATGGGTGCCATTTCAGGGGTACACCGGACAGAAACTGGCGGCCTGTCGACACGGTTTTCCGCAGGCTTTTCCACAGGCTTCACACCCGCCCAGAGCGCTTTCATGGTGTCGTGATAACTGACCAGCGTATCAATCCGGTCCGTGCCGCGACGGAGCCGCATGATCCGTGCGGCTTCCAGTGCGGTTGCCTCATCGCCCTGCACCTCGGCCGCCACGCGTACCTGCTCGTTCAGATCGGCAATGGCTTCACGCAGAAACGCTACTTCCGCGCGCTGTCGTCTGCCAATCTCGAGCTGGGCCTGTAGGTCCGGCCACCGATAGCGCAGGGACGCCAGACTGAATCCAACCTGCGACATGCCTTCCTGCCCCTGCCAGCGCCGTCCCCGCTGTCCGTTCCGGCCGTCACAGGGCACGATCATCCCGGCCTCGGCCAGTTCTCTGACAGCCCGCCTCAAAGCCGTAAGCGACAACCCCGTCCAGGACATCAGTGTCGCGTTATGGGCGTAGATAAAAGGGGTTGAGAGCATTTCCCAGCTCTCCGGCCGGGTTTTCTCGATCATCCGTTCCAGCAGCCCACGTGCGCTGCGCGTCAATGGAAAGGAGCGGGGCAAAGCCCTGATCGTATTCAGGACGGCGTATTTATCCGGATAGTCCGGTGGAAGGCCGAGCAGTTCATCACGCGCCTTGAGCATGGCGGGCGTGAGGGTGCGTTTTCCCCGTCTGCGGATCGGGCAGAGGTCATCAGTGTGTGTCTGGGGCACAGCTCAAAAGTTCCAGTGCTATGGGTCATGACAGACCTCTCGGCACAGGCATCTGGACAAACCTTCCCCGTTCGCAATTTGCTTG
>NZ_JBDOBO010000064.1:0-12590 GCF_047723935.1 Gluconobacter sp. | reverse complement strand
ACACCATGAGCTGGGCTGTTGAGCTCTAGCGGATATCTGAGTCCGTGCTATGTCCCGCCCCCTGACTAACCGCCCCTTCGGATACCCCGGTCTGTGCATCCTGTGAGTCAACTTCCGAGCTGATCCCTGCTACCAAGTAGGCCTCTCGAGGATTCGCACACAGGGGGAATGATGCCGAAAGTAGACGACGTGGCTGCGAAGCTACGCAAGCAGCGCATGAGTGAGTCGAAGCCTACTGTCCCGGATAAACTCCAAGGCGTTTCAAAGCAAAAGGTGCAACAGGTTCTAGCCGAGCTCTCGCTAACCAATCTTGACTTGGTGGACGCCGTTTACGCCTTACTAGACAACGAAACTGACAACTGGATGCGAAACGCGCCAAAAGGCGCGAAATTCGCAGACGGTGCCACCACTGCGGGGATAGCTTGTCATATCGGTATCCTCCAGCGCGGTAAGACCAAGCTCGACCGAGAGGGTCGCGATTACTGGATCAAGCCTCTGCGTGATCTGGGTGGCTTTGAAGCCATCTATCTACACGACGATCAATTTATCGCGGGTCATCCCAAGCCGAAGTCTCCCTCATCCGCATACAAGCTTGAGGACAATTTCCACATGATTCTGGCAGCGCCAGACGGTGAATGGCAGCACCTTTTGGCGGAATGGATCAAGGAAGATGTGGCCCGGAAACGGGTCGAATTTCAAGCTAGTCTAGCAAAAACTGCAAGCGCCCTAGTCAGCAACGATCATGGAGATCTAATCAAAGCTAGCGTCGAGCACTATGCTGCCAAGTTTCTTCCAGACTTCAGGGTGCTTTATGTCGACGACAGCGACGGCGATCGGGTGAGCATTGAGGAAGCAGAGGCGATGAAGATGGCTGGCGTGTCGTTTAACTTGGGTGACGCTTGGCCAGACATACTAATGTGGAATCCTAAAACCAACTGGCTTTGGGTGATTGAGGCTGTCACCAGCGACGGCGAAGTAGACATCAGCAAAATCACAAAGATGACCGAATTTGCCAAGCGCCACGGTAAGTCGGGTATTGGCTTCACGACTACCTACCTCACGTGGAAGCGTGCAGCCGCGCGTCAGGGAACCCACCGCAACGCAGCTATAGGCAGCTACATCTGGATTCAGGCGGACCCTGCTAAGCAATTTCTTGTCGAATCCTTTGGCTAAGAAGTTCGGCTATTAAGATGTCGATTGCCTCTTGGCTTGAGGGAGCGAGCTGACCAAGCCTCTCGAGTTGAGGCCGGCTTGGATAGTGTAGATTACGTAGGTCGGTCGCGTTTACCTGGGTGTGTCCTGAAAACAGCCGGAAGTAGTTGTCCACGACAGTTGAGTTCAGATAGGCGGTAAGGCCGACCGCAAGTTCCATCGACAAACCTGAGCCATTGTCGTGGAAGTAGTTTAGGTGATTCTCGATTCCTGCTGCCTGCGAGGTATTGTAAACTGATGCGACTATGCGACGCCGCTCCTCCTTGGCGGAAAAGCGTTTCGTTAGTACATACCGTCCGGCTGGGACCAGCTGCGGCCGCGTGTAGTCATCGACTGCAATTGCGTTATGCTTGCGGAAGCCCTCGATAGGCCAGACAACGCCGGCGTCTTTCATATGTCCAGGATAAATCAGTGGTGCTGTGTCCTCACCACTCTCTTTGCGAAGATGGTGCTTAGCCCGGAAATCAACCACTCGTCCGGTCGATACCTTGATACCCAGATTTGCTAACGTACACGGCAACTCCTGTATCCGGCTGGCGAGGTCGGCATCGCCATTAGATACGGCGAGGCGTATGAAAGCATGGGGATCGCTTGGCCTCACCACCTGATCCATCGGAACATGGCGGGTCTCGCTGGCGTCCGTCTTGAGCCGTACGGTCGGGGAATGCGTCTTGTCTTTTCGAGCAAGGAAGATGACGTTCTCCTGTAGAACATCATCGTCGGCAAAGGCCTTCTTCCTCGACTCAAATACGAGGAGTTCAAGCAGCGCGGTATTTGAAAGCAGGTAATGGCGGAAGGGTTCGTAGTAGGGTCCATTGCAGAACGAGCGTGGTGTAATGGCGACCAACTCTCCGCCGTCTTCGAGCTGCTTCACGGCGAGTGCTACGAAGGCAGAGTAAAGGTTGACTGTCTCGATGCCAGACTGACGCAGAGCCGAGCGCCATCGTGATGCGCTGTTAATCTTTCCATAGGGCGGATTAAGGATCGCTCGATTGAAAGAAAACGATTTTGCCAGTAGCGGCTCTGACGAAGCTAGAATGTAGTCGTCACGGATGATTTGGGACCTGAAGGTAACTCCATTGCTGGCACAGGCCAAGGCGCAATTCTCAAGCGTGTCGGCGAGATGCACGGTCATGTCTTCATCAACTTCGAAGCACGTAACGGAAATCGAGGCGGGTTTGGCAGGCCTCGAAAGAGCCTCGGCAATGAACGCAGCGGTGAGGGCACCGATGCCAGCTCCAGCATCGATGAGCCGGATCTCTTGAGGCATCGGGCCAAACATTGATGCCATGCGCTCTGCAATCGGAGCCGGTGTCATGAACTGCCCAAGCTTGCTGCGCCGGCTGACATCCAATTTGGGCGATACCGCAAGTCGAACTTCGTCTGCACGAGCGGTGGCGAGATGAGCGAGCAACTTAGACATCTTATTCATTAGCGAACGCTCGTGTGGTAAAGGTGTGATGCCTGAAGCAGGGTAAACCCGGTCACTTAGCGATCCTTAGTCTCGTTCGGGCAATTGCCTTGCTATAGGAGTGTGCTAGTTATCCAGATATCAGACTTAACCAGGATTTGCAATTCTGATATCTGGATATCTCGCATGGATGATCAACAGGCTGTGAACCCTTTATTAGAAGCTGAAGAAGCGCTGTTTCAGCGCTTGCTCAAGCGGATGATAATGGAGTTCGGGAAGGGCATTACGCTCAAAGCTCCTTTTCAGGCAGTAAACCTGACGTCTTCCGATGGCCTGACTGCTGCAAATGCGGCCGAGTACGTACAAAAGCATGGAACCAAAGCACTCGGTATGCTTGATCTATTCGGTCACCAAGAGATCTCAGGATCAGTGACGCTCGTGGCAGCACAAAAGATAGTAGAGAGCCGGCGGAACAAAGACGAGCCGGTTGCACAAATTCTGTTTCGAGTGCCTGAACACCTGCGAGATGATGTTAAACGATTGGCTCTCGATGAGAAACGGCAGATGGATGAGCTTCTCACCGAAGCTGTCTTAGACTTGCTCCTTAAGTACTACCGAATGCCCAAGGCGTTTCAAATTAGCCCAGGGTCTTAATCAAACTGAGCCTAGGAGGCCTGAAACAGCAGCTGATGAGCTTTATCCTTGCTTCTTCCCTCTTATAGAACCTGACTCTAGAGGGCACGGTGTCCATGGACGTGCGAAAGATGGCCTATGAAGCTGCGCCGGAACCCGAAGAGGTCATTCTCGCCGAAGCTGGTCCGCCGCTCAACACAGTTGCGGATGTGCTGACCTTCGCTCGCGAGAAGGTCACGGTTTGACCGGCATGTCCGATGATACGATCAAGCTCAACCTCAAGATGAGGGTATAATCTCAGATGGCGAGGGTGATTGTGATTCTTGTCAGGGCAGCCAGGTGGGGCCGGTAACGGAATGGATACAAGTGAGAGGATGCTCGAAAACCGTAAGCTCGTCCAGGCCTTGCTGCTGGAAGCGGAGTGGCCTGAACCATTCGCGGGGTTTGTCCATCTCGCTCCATAGGTAGGAGCGTCGGAACGACCTGACCAAACCCGATCTGCTGACGGATCGACTTTACCGCCGCCGTCTCTTCAATGATGCTCGAACGAGCCATGCGCCGCAGACTGCGCAAGAATCTGCCTTTCCGTAATCTCCCTCATGCGACATTGTCCTTCCCAACCTTTGCTCCCTTAACAACCGATATCAGCTGCATACTCTTTTAGCCTTTCTTTCGTTCTCACTGATGGCTGCTCCGTTTTAGACGCGTCTATTGCACGCACAGCCATCCCCACACGCTCGTGGAGTCCGACCAGCATTTTGGAGCGGTCATCCGTGTAAAGCACGTTCTCAGCCTTGGCGCGCGAGAGGGCCACATAGAAGCTCTTCTGCTCCAAAAGATGAGTGGCCGAGCTCTCCGCATTGGCGAAGACCCGATCTGCTGTTCGCCCCTGAGCAGCAAAGGCTGTCGAGACATAGGCATGAGAGAGATGCCGGTCTCGAGCGCGCTCTAGGCTGATTGTCTCAATCCGGTTGCCTTGGAGTTTGACACGGGCAAGGCTTCGGTCTGGGTCGATTGCGATCACGTCCCCAAGCTGCCCATTCACACGCTTCGCCGCTTTGTCGTTCCGGGTAAACTGAACCCGGTCCCCCACGCGAAGCTCTAAAGATTCCTCACGATAGACCTGAGCCTGTGCCGCCCCCCAATGTCTGGGATGCCAAGCCAGCTCTCGTCCGCGTTCATCGTGAAGCGTGATCATATTTCTCGCCTCATCCGCTTCAATGACCCGATAGGCACCATGCCGAGAGACGCCTTTATCGGCGTAATCCTTCGCAAAGCGCACAATATCGCCGAGCTCATAACTCTCCGCCCGCTTGGCCTCCGCTTTTGTCAGATCCTTGGACACGAACTTCGTCGCTTTGAGAGCTCCAGCTCCTAGCTGGCCTCGCTCTATCAGCTTGTTTCGAATGTCCTGGGTCAGAGCATCCCGTCCTTCGCGCGACGGTTCAATGACCAGCGTTTTCTGCCGTTCTTCTCCGCTGAGAGCTGCATAATCCTTGGCAATCTGCGCAAACCGGGCTTCACGACCAGCAATCTCCACCACACGCCCACCGCCGCGATCCAGAGCCTCCAAGGCCTTCTTGGCGTTTCCCTCTAAACTCGCCTCAACGGCCGCCTTCGTATGCTCATTGGTCTGACGCAAGATCGTCGTCAGCTTGGCGGTTTCCATGCCCGCCTCTTGAAGCTGCTCAAAGGCCGCTCCGGCTTCAATGGAGCCAAGCTGCTTGATATCGCCTACCAAAAGCACCCGAGCCCGATGGCTCTGCGCTGTGCTCAAGAGCTTCGCCATGTCTTTGGCAGAGACAAGGGACGCCTCATCGACAATCCAGAGCTGAGGCTGGGAGGTCGGGCGTCCTGGTCCCAGCAGATGCCGCGCCAAGGTATCGGCCCGACTGTCGAGCGCATCTCCCAGAACCTGCGCGGCTGAGGCGGTCGGGGCCAGGGCCGTGACGCGATAGCCTTGCACTTCCGCGCTTTTCGCCACTGTTGCCAGAACGGTTGAGGTCTTGGCGGTGCCTGCGTAGCCTTGGAGCCCAACGATCTGATTGCCGCTCGTGAGGATCTGCGAGGTCGCGGCACGGTGCTCTTCATTCCAGGCGTGCCCTTTGAGGGCTGAGTGCTGCTCGGCTTCAGCCACGGCTTTGCCAGCCTCTAGGGGTGAGAGGATGGGCGCGGCTTTGTGCCGTCCGTCCTCTTCCAGCCGCAAGAGCGTCATCTCATGGGCGATATTTGCCGCCGTCGTCATGCCGTCAAAGGCGGCACCCCGATAATCGAGATAGGTCCGTCTCTCTAGCCCTCCAGCCGTCTCAGCCCGGATGATCGCCTCGGCAATCTCGGCCTGACTGACCGAACCAAGCGCAAAGCGTCCTGCCGCCTCATACAGCGCCGTCGTGGCAAAAACAGAATTGCGCTCGCCCAGCATTGCCGCCCCTTGAACAACAGCCTGATCTGCCAAGAGCTCCTGGCCAAACGCGTTGGGGCTCTCTTGAGCGGCTTGCGCCGCCAAGCGCCCCTGAGCTTCTGCCACAAGCTGACGACGCTTTTCTTCTGTCAGTCCGGCTGAGTCTGCGGCCTCTCTCCAAGCCTGAACGAGTTCAGCCTGGGGCACAGCCTCTTTGGCTTGGCGGGTATCCAGCGCGACCGTCTGTTTTTCGGCGGCACTCGCCTGAGCGCGCGACCTCCCACGCTTTGCCAGTTGGGCCTCAATCGCCTGCGCTCTCTGACTGAACCTCTCCAAGCTCTCAGGAGAGAGGCCAGTAATCTCAAAGCTTGAATCCTTGCCTTTGGTGATCCCGTAGCCCAACTCTGTCACCTCATGCGCTAATTCCTGACGGTAGAGCGCACCCAGCTGCTTTTGGAGTTGATACAGAGCGCGGGGCTCAAGGCTTCGCCAATGGCCGTCTTAGTCCTGCGTCATGTTCAAAATGACGTTGTGGCTGTGGAGCTGCGGATCGAGCGCGCGGCTGGTGCCGTGTCGGAAGCTTGCAATCACGAGATTCTGCGTCACCTCACGGCGGACCTCCCCATCTTCTCGGATGCGGGTTGCCGCCAAGTGCTGCTCGGCAAGGGCAAGGGTGCGCTGGACCGCCGCCTCATGAGCTTCGATCAGACGACGATCGCCAGCGACTTCCGCCATGACCGATACGGACTTCGGCGCACTAAAAGTGAGATCCCATCCAGGGCGATGGCTCCATTCTCCATCGCGATGTGTACCCAGACGCTGATCTTTTGTGATCTGTCCATGAAGGAGGCGTGTAAACGCCTCCTGATCGACTTCTCCAGAGAGGCCCAGCTCAGCCGCGCCTTTTCCCAACCAGACAGACGGCGCAGTGCCATCCTCCGAATAATAGTCATCGGCCTCATAATAGACGCTGGCTCGCGCCGCATTGGTCAGCCCGGAAACGGTCGCCACCATCAGACTGGCCCCCGATCACGCGCGGGTTTGGGTGGAACGGCTGATGTCGGGTTTTGCGCCGTCTTGGATGGCGTTTTCTCAAGGGCGGCTTCATCACGCACAGCATTCTGTCTGTCTTGTTTGCCCCAGAATGTTTTGGCCGGGTCGATCGCCTCAAAAGCTGCGGCTTTTGGAGCGCCACGGGCCGCAATGTGGTCTGTGCTGAGTGCGATTTGCGCCACTGGCAAGCCATCCGGGAGGAGCAGATAGCCGCGCCCTGGTGGCAAGCGGAACTGGCTCTCCATGACAGCAGGCCTGACCTCGCGTCGAGAACTTACAGTGATCTGGGGTTTCCGTGTTTTGGTGTCCATCACGCCCGAGACGGTTTGGATCTCCACCTCAACCTTGCCGATTGTAGCAGAGGCGCGCTCTCGGCTTTCCGTATCCGAGAGCTGAAGAAACAGCTTTGTGTTGCAGTTGCCCAAAATGGCTTGGGCATCTTGCTCACCGTAGCGGCTACGCATCTGACCGATGGTCTGAAAGGTCAGAATAACAGCTGCCCCGAACTGTCGCCCTTGGGGTAGCAGACGCGTCATATTGTCAACGCGAGGAAGATCGGGGAACTCGTCGAGCACAAACCACAAGCGCCGCGTGTTCGAGGGTGGTAAAGCCAGTGTCGCCGAGGCTGCGCATTCGAGCCAAAGCGCCATAAGCGGTTTGACGGCTTCGAAGTAGTCTTCCTTGCGCGGCACAAAGACCCACGGAGCGCGTGTTCCGCCTTTGTGCTTGTCCAAGCTGCCAAAGAACGCAGCAAAGGAGAAGCTGGCCGCGCCCGGTTCCGGCTCAGCCCGCAGGAACATCAGCAGATTGACCGCCTTGGCGAGCATAAAGAGCACGCTGGCTGTGGCGCGTTCTGCATCCTGGGCAAAGGTGCGCGCTGAGGAGGTATGGGCCAGCCAGCGGCCGAGCTCCTCGCTCGTCATATATTGGAGTGCTTCAATCAGCGCGGTCGGTGTTCCGCGGTGTTCTTCCCAAAGCTGGCGCAAGATATTGGCGACCAGGATGCGCGCCGTCTCTAACCAGACGTCTCGATCCCGATCTCCGGTCTCGTTAATCAGGTAGCGCGCAAGACGCGCTGCATCCGCCGGATGCTGGATTTCGTCGAAGAGGTTCCAATAAATCCCACGGGCATCAAAGGGGCTGAGAATGATATCGCCCCGCACAGGGTTATAATACTGAGCGACGAAACTGCCGGAGATGTCATAGACGATCGCAGGCTCGCCACGGGCTTCGATGCCATCAAGCATCTGACGCATTGCTGTGGTCTTGCCGGACCCCGTCGAGCCATCCAGCTCAAAATGGCGGGTTTCAAATCCGCGCGGGATCGGCACTGATCCGATGAAGAGTGGCGCAGGGTCGTCGGGATTGGCCGTGGCCTTGGCGAGCGTTTGGGCTGAGACCAGTTGCGTTCCGCTGATATAGCGGTCTGCCAGCTCAGCCGCCGCTTTGCGCTGTCGTTTGTCTTTGGTGAGCCAAAAACCCGCAATTGCGGCACCGCCACCCAGGATCAGGCCGATTGCGACGCGCTCCATCAGGCCAACCATGCGCCCCCGGAGCCAAGGCTCGCTCAGAACCTCTTGCGCGCCGGTATCGTAGGTTTTGTCCTCAATACTCACGCGCATCGGAACGTCTCTGCCCGTCATCGCCATGACCGGACGTTGGGCTTCAGCACGCAAGAACGATCCTGACAGGCGCAGCGTCTCGCTCTGTGTCGTGGCAAGACCTGTCAGCAAGCCAGTCACGAGGGCTACAAAAACCACGATCAAGATCGCCTGACGCGCACGGGCGCCGCTCTCGGAGCGTCGAAGGGCGCGCAAAGCTTGGGCATGAGCGCGTTGGTCAAGATCATTGCTCATGAGGCGTCTCCGGCATGAGAAAGCTGGCGCTGAAAAGCGGCCGTGATGTCATCACTGAGTTGGGTGTCATCGACACGGGCCGGAGTTGCCGCGCGGGCATAGACATAGGCTGCACACGCCACATAGAGCGTGCGTTCTGTGAGGCGCTCGACATGAGCAACGCGGGCGCTGAGGGCTCCAAGCTCTCGGGCTATCTCGCTGAGAAGCGGGGTTTGGCCGCGCTCATCGATCACGCTCGCGAGTCCGTTGCGAACGCAGAGCTGCAAGAGCGCATAAGGGGTCAGTTCGCGAGCCGCCGCGTGCTTGCGTAGAGCCTGATCAAGCGCCCTTGGAAGGCGCAAGGTGTGTTGGACCGTGCTCATGGTTCCACCTGCCCGTGTAGGCCATCCGCACTCTCGAAAAATCTAGGCGTGCCAATGTGTTGAACAGAACTGCCGGATGTGTAGGCGGATCGCACGCGCTGAAAAGCGCAGCCCCAAGCCGCAGGCCAGTGCGTGGGGTGTGTTCTTCTTTCTGTGGCCCGAGACAAAGTCTCGGGTCGGTCGAACGAGAGAAAGACAGGCTGCCGTTTAGACATGCTGACCTCCCTTAGATGAGGAGGTCGAACGGCGCAGCTTCCGCGTTTTGGGCAGCGTAGGCCGTGTCTCTAATGAGTCTGGATGAAACACTGGCGCTGTGTCGTCAAGGATCGCGTCGAGATCGACCGTTGCACCCGGCGGATGACGTGGCTCGGGGGCAGGCTCACGCTCTTGATACTCCGCGACCCAATCGACTATCGTGTTTTCGATGGCCTGCTGGATCTGTTGGTCCAGGTCGTGGGCGTCTTCTGGCGGTAGGCGAACATCGAAGCCGGGTGTCTCAATAATCGCGCCTGTTGGGAGGTAAGCTTTGCCGTGTTCCAGTAATGGGCCGGAGATGACGCAGGTCGATGTGGAGCCGAGATAATAGGCCAGAGGGTGCCCGTCATAGCGAAACCAATGAGACGTGGCGCAACGGTAGCTCTCGCCGATTTTGTCATCAGTGATGAGCTTCGCGATGATGGGGCTAACCACCCGCAGGATACGGACGGGCGCTTTGACCGAGAGGGTCTGGTCAGAGGCGGGTGATAGCCAGGACTGAAGGCGTGCAAAAGCACTCAGGAACACGGGCATGCGAGATCCTTTTCGCGTTCGAGGACGCAAATTCGTGGAAGAGGAAGAATGTTCGGGAGGTCTGAGGCGGTGTGGCGCTTAACGACGCAGGCGCCGCCTCAGGCCGTTAACGGTAGGATTGGGTCGGGAGGCTCTTGAGCCAGTGCTCAATATCGCCAGAGCGCCATCGGACGCGCCCTCCGCCGACCATGATCGGCAGCGGGATTTGGGAGCGCTTCATCAGGCGATAAATGCTCGACCGGCTGCGATAGCCCGTCATGCGGAGCACATCATCGATCGTAAGAAGAAGGTTTAGGTTCGTGTGTTGTGTCATCATGATCCGTTCCAAGTGATGGGGAACGGATCAAACCTAAATCGTGCGACTCACCATGCGTGAGCTTTTACCCAAGGAGATAGAAAGCCATACGGCGTAAAACGTAAGGCATTGGAATTTATATATTCTTATGCACAAAGTCATTGCGGATCGTCGCAAGAGCACGATCGCGTATCTTGTCATAAGAATGGTTTTTTCCATTCCCTATGATCTTTTTGATCGTTTCCAAAGGCTTTGGATCACGACTGTCTGTCGTCCAAATCGTTTTGATCGTACCTTGCTGCTTTGAACTTTCGAGGACACTGAGAACGTATTCAGCCAATTCGTCCAGAGTGTCTTTCGCCTTTTCATTCGGAAGATTCATAATGCTGCGGAGGACAATTTTGAGCTGCTCAGCCGCTTCGCCGATTTTATGGGTCTCCCCAATATAGGCTTCAATGAAGGCCTCGTGCTGATCTTTTGGAACCTCCGCAAACCAGCGCCCGGTTCGCTTTTCAACGGCATCTACCACCTTTTTGTGGCGCACAACTTTCTCGACCAATGCCTTCGATGTGTTGTTCTGGTTCTTCACGTCACAAGGCGGCTCAAGCTTATCTGTCGGCCAAGGCAGTGACCCCGCAACGCGTCGGACCCAAACATCGCCATGATAAGCCGTCCGCCAATAACGATTAGTCCAGCGGCGGCGCTCATTAAAGTCTGCACCAGAGAATAACAAAACCCACCAGCGGTTCTGAAAAACGTAGTTTGGAATGATACCCTGCGAGGTTTTTGCTTCCCATTCACCCGATCGCAATGCAGCAATTAAGGGGCGCAACTCGGGAAAAGAACTTTCATCCGGCAGGGTAAAAAACGGGATGCGAGAGCGAGTAAAATGAATACGGTCGCACACATATATTGAAAAAAGGAGCGCGCAAGCTGAAATCATAAAAACAAAAAATATGTTTTTATGAGAAGTTCTGTGAAATATCTCATTGAGAACAAATGCTAGCGTAGCTGCTAGAAGGAATATCGCTGAGAAAATTGAAACTAGATATCTAACAAAGAAAATATAAGCCATCTGAAGGATAGATAACTTCGAATAGTCCAATATTTGCCTTTTTCCTTCCGATGGACGATCAGGGTTTACAAAATACCCCCCAACGGTGAAGGCATTTTCCCACGGTGTGATCATGGCCTATTCCGCTCATTTCAGTTGAAAACCAGATCAACCTAAATGATTTATGATTTCGATTGCGAGCAAAACTGCGCCCAAGCCTGCATCATCACGCGCCGTTTATCGAGCAGGTTGCCGCGGCGATAAGCGGCCTCAACCTTGTTTCCAATCGCATGGGCCAAGGCCATTTCGGCGATATCACCATCAAAGGTGGTTTCTTCCGCAACCCAGTCGCGAAACGACGATCGGAAACCATGTGGGACGGCTTCGATCTTGGCGTCTCGACAGATTTTAGTCAGCGTCATGTCCGATAGCGGCTTCGCCCCTCGCTGCCCTGGAAAGACCAGTGGGCTTCGTGCCTCCCGATAGGTCGCAGCTTTACGCAACAGCGTGAGTGCTAGCGGCGAGAGAGGAATGACATGCTCGCGGCCAGCCTTCATGCGCTCAGCCGGAACCGTCCAGAGAGCATTCTCGATGTCAATTTCATCCCACGTTGCGCCCCGGACTTCGCCAGAGCGTGTCGCCGTGAGGATCAGGACCGACAGGGCTAAGCGACCGATTGAATCACCGTCTTGGAGATAAGACAGAAATTGCGGCACCTCCGCATAGGGCAACGCTGCATGATGAACGGGCTTGGATTTAATTCTGGGAAGAGATTTGTCCATTGCTGCGAGCGGCAACGGTAAGGTTCGATAACCTTTACCAATAGCCCAATCGACCACACTGCCAATGCGTTGACGAACCCTGCGTGCTGTTTCGGGCTTCTCTAACCAAATGGGGGCGACAACATCGCGCGCATGATGTCCGTCGAGCTCTGAGATGGAGAGGTCACCGATGATGGGGAAGGCGTAGCGCTCCAGCGTGGACAACCACTGAGCGCGGTGCTTCTGATTTTTCCAGCTCGCCTCGTTCTCGGCGAAGACCAGAGAAACGGCCTCGCGGAATGTGGGAATACCTGCCTCTTTGCGGCGCTCCGAGACAGGATCAATTCCAACCTCGACCTGCATCCGTGTTTTAACGGCACGCTCTCTTGCGAGAGCCAAGGGTACTTTCTTGACGCTGCCTAAGCCGATATCCCGTCGCTTGCCGTTCTTCTGAACCCTGCAAACCCAGGATTTGCTCCCCGAGGGAGTCACAACGAGATAGAGCCCATCGCCATCTCCGTAGCGTCCAGGCTCTTTGGTGGCTTTTACAGAGGTCGCTGAGAACCGGCCCATCTATTCCCACACTCCATACCACGCGTGATGTGGGATAGAGTGCAATTTGATGAGTCGGGATGCAACACGAAATAAGAGGATATCCGCAGAAATCCGCCGTTTATGATACGAATTAAAACTGGATTGTAAGGGTAATTGGCGGAGAGAGAGGGATTCGAACCCTCGGTACGCTATTAACGTACACACGCTT
>NZ_JBDOBO010000063.1:0-12838 GCF_047723935.1 Gluconobacter sp. | reverse complement strand
AACTATAACATATCAGCAATATTCTTCGTGAAAATCCTATGAAATCACTAGAATATTACTTTCTCACATTTCAAAAAACCTTAATGTCCACCACAACATTCGTGGCCAGATCATTCGGTTACCAACTTCGTCGGAAACGATCTGTATCACTTCCTAGTGCCTGACTCCTAATGAAGGGGGCGAGAAATTCGATGGCGTCTAAATCTGAAATTCTTATTGTTGGTGGTGGCGTTGCAGGTCTTGCACTCGCGACGCGACTTGGAAAAACGATGGGCAAACCTGGGAAAGCCCGCATCACTCTGATTGACAAAAGCTTCTCACATGTCTGGAAGCCAATGCTCCACTGTTTTGCGTCAGGCACGGTGGGAAATGAAAACGACCGCATCAATTTTATCACTCAGGCAAGCGGTCATCATTTCGAGTTTTGGCCGGGAGAAGTTGTGTCACTTGATCGAGAGAAACATGAGGTTGTCCTCAGTCCTCTTCATGCTTCAGATGGTACGGTGGTTCTGGAAAGCCGAACCATTAAATATGACACCATAGTCATTGCTATTGGCAGTTGCGCCAATGATTTCGGGACGCCAGGCGTTAAGGAACACTGTCTTTCCATTGATAATCTGGTTGAAGCGAATGCTTTCAATGAAAAATTTCGGATGGAGCTTCTACGATCATTCGCGAACAATTCAGAGTTGGATATTGCAATTGTTGGCGGCGGAGCAACGGGCACCCAATTAGCTGCAGAATTACACAAAGCATTGGAGATCGTCGGGCCATATAACCTTCATGCCTTTGGTAAGCCCCCACCGAAGCTCAGGGTCACCCTTCTTCAGTCTGGGCCACGTATTCTCCCAGCTTTTCCTGAATCAGTCTCCGCGGCGGCCCAGCAGGAGTTGGAACGAATTGGGGTAACGGTGCGGACGTCAGCCCGCGTTGCGGGAGCAAATTCAACAGGGTTTATTCTGAAGGATGGGACACAGGTATCGGCAAAGCTTCGGGTCTGGGCTGCGGGCGTCAAGGCACCCGAAGTTACAACAACCTATGGTGGCCTGGCTTTGAACAAAAGCGGCCAGATTCTGGTCAATCCAAATTTATCTTCGATCGCAGATGACAGGATCTTCGCTATGGGAGACTGTTCTTTCATTGAGAATGATCCCCTCCCCGCAACTGCGCAGGTCGCCAGGCAGCAGGCTCGGCATCTTGCGCGTTACCTTCCCGCCTGGATCGAAAAAGGTCAGAAGGTACCAGCGTGTATTTTCCATAATAAGGGCGCAATCGTCGCGTTGGGAAAATACAATGGCTGGGCTGCCCTTCCCGGCGGCACCGTTTGGGGAGGAGGTCTGTCGCATGGCTTGTCCGCCAGACTGGGGCATCTGATGCTTTACAGAAAGCACCAGATGGAAATCTTTGGCCTCTATCGCGGCTTGATCTCTTGTTACTCTGACTGGGTGGAAGGTTTTGTACGCCCCTCCGTGAGGCTGGATTAAACACTGCCTAGCCCCAAATCGTTATTAGGTGTTCAAAAGACTCTGAATAACGTTTGCTCCGCGACGTGCTGCCCCGGGAGAGCGATCACCCAGCGACCTGTCCGCCATTTCTTTCTGCCGGTCACGATATAGCGCGTGGCGTGCCGGGGCCTTACGGATAGTATCGAGTAGATCGCGGGGGTTCTCGACGACGTCTCCGAAGTGCCAGTGCGCAAAATCAGGGTTATTTCGCCAATCAATCTGATGGGCGTTCAGAAAGACGCAGGGCCTAGGCGTTTCCAGGAATTCATAAACCTGACTACTGACATCTCCAACGTAAATATCAGCCGAAGAGGTGTAAGTCATATCAACACAGCGCTCAGATCCGGTATCGATCAGAATTTGAGAACTGCTCCTACCGTTCCAACTGTCCCGAATTGATTGTCGTCGCCGTCTAAACATTTTTGTGTGTGGCGCTACGATTAAGTTAAAATCGGACTGCGCGGAAAACTGCTCGAGCATAGGCTCGATAAACTGCTTCCAGGATGAGAGGCCCCTCGCCTTATGAGCATTGTAAAGCACGGTGGGGCGTTGAGTAGAAAAGAACAGTGTTGCGTCTGGAAAAAGTTTGCAGGTTTCCAGCTTGACTGACCCAATCACTGAATGATTTTCAGGTTTGATCAGAGCGTTATCCAACATTCTCTGAGCCGATTTTTGACCCGACAGTAGAACATGGTCGAACGCTTTGACTTCACTAGTGAAGCCTCGTGCTCGATCACCGCATCCATGCGGGATATAAATCAGGCGAGGTGACGAAATGCCGAAACGCCTTGCGGACGCAACCGTATCCTCAACTGTTACAATCGCATCGTATCGATCTAGTTCTGCAGCATTATCGCGAAGGACCATATCCTTGAACATTCCCAGGATACGGATGGACTGCATGGCAGCGGTAGGAAACGATCGACGGAGTGGCTGATACTTCATTTCAGGAGCCCCCGCAGCGTAACGAACTCTCTCCAGGTGGTAAGGCGTTTCCGGGTCGTTGTAAAAGTTTGTAATATTGATTTTGTCAGACTGAGCTAATTCCAGCGCAATTGCCGCAGCGTGATAACACTGATAAGATTCAGCAATGTACAGAAATGCAACGTTCTTCATGCCTGAATATATAGTTTTCTCTCATTTGGTAAGCAAGCGTCATTGAATACCATGTCTCGAGAAAACGGATTACTGAAACGTACGTTATCAAATCTTGCATGGCTTCTGGCAGGCAAAGGTGTGGGTGCTGTCCTGAGTCTGATTTATCTGGGATTGGCCGTTCGCACGCTGAAAAGCGAAGGGTTTGGCCAGTTCACGCTCGTTTTCAGTACCGCTCAGGCTATTGCTGCGTTCGTCAGTTTTCAGACGTGGCAAATCATTATTCGGTATGGCGTACGTCACGTGACAGCACGGGACGAAGCCGCACTGTCACGTCTTACGGGGTTCTGTATCGCTCTTGACGTGTCTGGAGGCATAGCCGGGTGTCTGATTTCGTGGGGCGGAGTCACTCTTCTTGGTCCATTGCTCGGATGGTCGCACGCTCTTTCCCACGCTGCGTTGGCCTTCTGTTTTGTAATCCTATTGTCTGTCCGGTCTACGGCTGTGGGGTTACTTCGGCTGCATGATCGTTTCGGTATAGGCGCAATGGCTGATGCTGTAACGCCAATCGTGCGATTTATTGGGGCAATTGCCGCGACCCTGTGGCACCCAACAGTTACAGGTTTTCTTGTCGCCTGGGCCATTGCCGACATTATTACGGCCTTGGCCTACTGGGTGTGCGTCCTGCGTACCATGCCACGGTCTCTTCGCATGAGTGACCTCCGGCAAGGATGGCAAGCCCCGTGCGAGAACCCGGGAATCTGGCGTTTCACATGGCTTACAAATCTGAATTCAATTATCGGGACGGGCTGCAATAATATCGTATTGCTGCTTGTCGGTATTTTTACAGGTGCAACTGACGCAGGCCATTATCGCTTGGCCTATCAGCTTAGTCAGGCGCTCGTCCGTATATCAGAAATGTTTTCTCGAGCTGTATTGCCAGAGCTCGCTCGAGCTCATGCCAGTCAGGAATCCCGCAACATCAGGGTATTGCTTCGCCGGTCTACTGGTCTTGCAATCATTGTGACACTAGTCATTGCCGTAGCTCTTGTGGCGGGAGGCCGCCCTGTCCTTCAGTTAGTGGCGGGACATGCTTATTTAACAGCATTTCCTTTGCTAGTGACCCTCGGTATTGCCGCCTCTCTGGACCTTATTGGGGTCAGCTTCGAACCCGCTCTTATTGCAACGGGTCATGCAGGCCGAGCCCTTCAGGTTCGCATCGCCAGGACGAGCGTCCTATTTGTGACACTTGCGGTGCTTATGCCCTACCTTGGCACTATGGGCGCTGCTTCAGGCATGGTGGCATCATCTATTCTGGGGCTTGTGCTCTCTGTTCTGGCGACCAGAAAAGCTCTGGCGAAGGCACCTCGACAGTCTACTGCGCTTCCAGACGGCATTTGAACGCAATGTCACCATGTCGCCGAAACTGGCCTACAGTTTCGGCCCACCTCGCCCTCTGCCTCGCTCACCAAATATCACGGCGCCATCTGGTCAGAACCCTAAAGGTGGAGTAGCACATCCAGTATGGATCGCCGGATCAGGAACTCAGCATATCTATTGGGCTTTTGGCCCTTAGTGCTGCTTGCCCTGCTGGCACGCCTGACTTTTGGTGGCGTCGTGACGACTTCGTCTGTGTTTGACGATTCACTGAAAGAATTGACGAAACTAAGCGTCTTCTGTGACCCGCAGGAGGCTTATTCTGCTCCCGACAAACACCACCATCAGAACGATCAGCAGGATGATGCCTTCCTGCTCTCTGATGCTTTGGATCTTTTCCAGCTAACAATCGCTTTCTGCGCACTGATAGCGCTGAGTATTGCGTTTGTTCATCGCGTCTGGATGTTTACCCCAATCCGCGGGCCACCCACTCCCGAACGCGCCTCTCAGTGCCCCCAAGGCCCTCCCGCCTGATCTGAACTGCAAAAGCCACCCGCCTGCAAGCGCACGCGGGTTTTCGTGCTGCCATCCAGGTTCAGACCAATGCCTCATTCTATGTATCGCTCTTCCCGTCTGCTTGCAGGCGTGACGACCTGTGCCGTCCTTTTCTTCTCTTCCGCCTCATTGGCAACATCTCGCCAAGAGATGGGCACGCCTCTCAAGGCTAGCCGACGTAAAGCTCCGGCTGTCCCCAAACAGCCTAAAGGGGAAGTCATTACCGTCACGGCCGCCAAGCATGCTCCCGCGCCTATCCGCCCGGCCGGGCAAACGACTTACAGCTCAGACCGAAGTAGTTTTGGGAATCAGATTGGCCAAAGCGTCGCCGACATGATTGTCACTCTCCCCGGGGTCAGTTTCACCCAGGGCAATGGTCCGCGCGATACCGTCGTGTCTGTCCGTGGATCGGGGGATCGGCAGTCTTACGGGCTTAAAAACTTGCAGGTTCTGGAAGACGGTTTCCCCATGACGCAGCCCGACGGAACGGCAAGAGCCGATCTGATCGACCCTCATGCTTACCAGGGGGTGGATGTCTTCGAAGGACCAGCATCTACCGTTTACGGAAATTATGCGATCAATGGCGCAATCAATTTCCGAACCCGCAAGGGGGCTGACATTCACGGGCTGGAATTAGGATCGGATTTCGGCAGCTTTGGTATGTTCAACAACTACGCGACGCTCGGACTTGGTAACCAGCGTTACGATCTTATGGTGTTCGCGAGCGACGTCCGTGGAAATGGGTTTATCGCCAATAGTCGTTATAATACTTCAACAGAAAACGTCCGGCTTCGCATCAATCTGACGTCTTCAGACCGTCTCATCCTGAAGTTCGTCAACAACGTGACAGACGCGTCCCTACCTGTTCGCCTGTCTCTGAACCAGTATCACGCAAATCCTTATCAGAATGGATGTTACAACACGTCCACTTCCCGTGCTGGGTGCGCTTCCGTCAACCTGCTGGTTAATGGCCGGTACGGCACCAAAGTCGCCATGAGTCCCGAGGCTGCTGGTCTGGGTCGTTTTGATCGTCGTACCGTTACAGGACTACGGTGGGAGCATGATTTTAACGAGCAGACGACCTGGCGTAACCAGCTCACATACGATCAACGCCACGTAGACCAACCCACCTCACCAACGTCTTTCGTAGGCCCCTACAACTCCTATAACGTCAGCAGCGACGTTACCAATCACGCCCGGATCGGAACAACGTCTCTCGATACATTCGGCGGGCTGAGTTTTGATTACCTCGACTATGGATATCAGACGTACAACATCATGCCGGCAGGCGGTGCCACCCGAGGCGCCATGAGTTCTGCTTCCTACGGACATCAGTGGAACCTTGGCGCGCGCTTTCAGGAAGACTGGCACTTTGCACCCGATTGGCATGTTGTTGTCGGACTGGGAGGTACGTATTCCGATATTGGCGCCACTGAGACGCTATATGGATATTCAGCCTCCGAGGTGCATAGCCAGTACGTCACGGCAAACCGCTTCTACTTCAATCTCGCGCCTGAAGGCGCTCTGATTTACGATCCGAGCGAACACTGGACTTTCCACACACGGGTTGGAACAGCTTATGGCACGCCGTCGTCTTCCAATTTCTTCATCACGCCCCAAGGGCAATACGGGAACAATACACAGCTAAAGAGCCAAACGAGCCTTGGAGTTGATCTCGGAGCAGACTGGCATCCAACAGAGACCACACATATTCAGCTCACAGAATTTTACGAGTTTTACAGCAATGAACTCGTTAACCAGTCCGCCGGTGTGAACGCCGTGGGGGCCTATACATTCAACGCCCCCGCCTCACAGCATCGTGGCATTGTTGTGGGAGCTGATTGGAAGCCGCTTGCCCATGCCCTTCCCGGTGGACGGATCTCGCTCAGCTACACCTACGATAATCAACTCTACACAAACTACACGGAAGTTCTTTCCAATAGTACCGCATCAAAGCGTTTCAGCCGGAATGGGAAATACATCCCCGGCGTTATTCCCAACTTCCTGAATGCCCGTTTTCTTTACGATCAGCCTTCTGGCTTCTTAGAGGGAGTTGGTGGATATGCAGAAGTGACCTGGCGAGATGCCTGCTGGCTGGATAATGCGAACCGCCTGAAAGCGCCCGGATATACCCTTTTGAATCTGGAAATGCACTACGATCCCCCAGCTCGGATGGGTTGGGCTCACCGTCTGCACTGGTATTTCGAGGTGCAAAACGTCACCAACCAGACTTATGTCTCTGGCGCGACAAATATCAGCGATCAGTTGCAAGCAAACGGGCAAGAAGCAACGGCAGCAACATTGATGAATAGCACTGGATCGATTTATGCCGGCTCTCCCCGGGCATATTTCGGCGGCGTACGGATAAAATTGTGATGCGCATGAGTATGAAAGATGATTTGGCGTCCTGGGCCCCCGATCGCCTTACAGTTTGGCGATGGCATTTCTTTGCAGGGCTCTTTTGCCTCCCCTTCGTTGCCCTCTTGTCTCTCACGGGCAGCGTTTACCTGTTCAAGCCACAGATCGATGGGTGGATCGATTGGAAATACGATCACCTTCCCGCGGTGATCGTCTCGTTGCCGCAGAAGGACGTCAATGCTGCTCTGAAAGCAGTACCTAATAGCAGCTTTCTTGCGTACGAAGTTCCGACCTCCCCACGCAGCGCTGCACGCATTCTGGTTAATCGCGCGGATGGTGAGGCCATGCGAGTTTATGTAGATCGAAACCGCCATATCGTTCTGAAGACCGTGATTGAAGAGCATCGCTTTGAACGACTGGTTTTTAAGCTGCATGGCCAGCTTCTACTGGGCAATCTGGGCTCGATTATCATGGAGATGGTCGCGTCATGGACAATCGTCCTTATCCTCTCGGGTCTCTGGCTATGGTGGCCACGAAACCAACGGGGACTGGCCGGTGTGCTGTACCCACGCCCTAACCAGACTGGACGGGCACGATGGAGAGATCTCCATGCCGTTACAGGGGTCTGGGTTTCCATCGTTCTGACACTGTTTCTGGTGTCTGGCCTCCCCTGGTCATATGTCTGGGGGCATGCCCTTCTTTCTGCCGAGAAGACTGTAGGCCGCATCACATCAGTGAAAGACTGGGAAATTGGTGCGGTACCGGTCCAGGAGACAATAGCTGGCCACCCGATGGTGTCACACCATGAAGATATGCCCGGCATGGACATGTCCGAGGATATGCCGTCGCAGGTGAACTTGAACGGCCTGAACAATGTGGCCCGGACAGCAGAAACGCTATCACTTGCTGCTCCTGTTCTTATCACGCCCCCAAATGGATCTGATGGTGTCTGGAGCATCAGATCCGATGCCCAGAACCGGCCTCTCAGGGAGAGTGTGAACGTCACGGGAGATGGGCATATCATCGTGAGAGAGCATTTTTCCCAAAAGGCAGCAATTGACCGGATCATAGGATATGGCGTTGCAGCCCATGAGGGACACCTGTTTGGATGGGCAAATCAGCTGCTCAATCTTCTGGTTGCCCTCGGGCTTCTGCTGATGAGTTGTGCAGCAACAGTTCTCTGGCTCAAACGCAGGCCAGAAGGAGAATTCGGAGTACCGCCCTCCCTTCCATCGTCACGAATGGGCTCTGCTACGGTAGGTGTCCTTTGTATTCTTGCCGTTCTGTTGCCAGAACTGGGAATATCCATGATCTGTTTGGTTGTAGCGGGGAGGCTCTGGCATTATCGTGAATCAAGAATGGGTCAGCAATAAACGCTTTAAATCTGTCGCTATCTGATGCGCACTGGAATCAACGGGTATCATTCCGACTAATTGGTTCTCGCCGTCCATCAGGTACAGTAGAGAACTGTGATCAATCAGATCTTTAGACCCCATACCGGAATGATGCTGCATCTTAACATGGAAGGCTTCCATAACGGGCTGAAGCTGCTCAGACGTGCCTGTTAGCCCGATGATTTTGGGCGAGAAATTCTCCACATATTCCTTCACAACCTGAGGGGTATCGCGTGTCGGGTCAACGGAGATGAAAATAGGTGTGACAGAGTTACCTTTGGTGTTGAGCTCATCCAGAGCTGACGAAACTGTTTCAAGCGTCAGGGGGCAGACGTCTACACAGTGAGTGTAGCCAAAATAAATCAGCGTATAGCGTCCCTGAAAGTCGGACTGGCTAACAGGGTGCTCCTGCCCGTCGGTCAATGCATAAGGGCCGCCAATGGCTGCATGATGATGTGACGTCAGGAAGGTCCGAAACCCGGCAGCGCCGACCAGCAGCGCAAATGTAATACTAACAATCAGGACGAGCACTTTTCTATCCTGCCGCGGAGGCGCAGAGGCTTTTCTGGCAGGAGTTTTTTTGCGGATAGAGCGCCGTTTCATGACATGTTCATAGCAAACACATGATTGGCTTGCATCAGATGTTTTTTACTAAAGCTGACTTGGTCTGTACTCACCATCTGCATCAACACGAAAATTCGTTACAAGCAGTCGGGTATATTCGCTGACAGTCTCCTCTAGCTCATTGTCATGGGCTTGATACGCATCAGAACAGAAGAATTAAGTCCGCCATGGAATTTTGCTAGGTGGACGTGATTCCTACGCCTCTCTCATTCATTAATCGTGAATGCACCATTCAAAAAGACAGGAATTTCGCACTCAGGTCGGAGAAACGAGATTTATACTTTGTTACGTCAACAAATGTCTCATAATCGGCTATAGAGAACTCCCGAATACCGAGTGCATTTGCTCGACTAACAGACCAAGAGACCTCATAGTGTCGCGAACACACTACACCCGATGACAGTGCAGAAACCTCATTTACGCTTACGAAAATCCTCCCCTGTATCATGGTGGATGTGGAGAGGGCTGTTAGCCCTTGTTCTGGCATGGACTTTCGCACACCTCGTAACGGTCGGATCTCCACAATGGGGCCTGAGTACCCCACATGACTCACTCGTGTTTGGCCAGATGATTGCAGTCGCTCTGTTTCCTGTGCTTCTTCTCATCTCTTTTGGCACACAAAAACCCTTGTCTGGAGGGATTATCGCAGGCGCGGCCTGCATCTGTGCCGCACTTGCGTTGCTGTTTTACTCTTGATGCAGGATAATCTTCGTCCGCGCATGGGCTGGCTTCATGCCTGGGTTGGCTTCATCGCCGGGTTGCTTCTTTTTTGCGTATTCGTCACGGGAAGTCTTGCAGTCTTTGATACTGAGCTGACGCGCTGGCTCCAACCCGAAATACCTCCAGAAGCACCAGCTTTTTCCCCTCAATCACTGGATCACACCCTTCCAGTTGTCCATGAGTTGCTTGTGCAAGGAGAAAAGCCGTTCATCACGCTCCCGTCACAGCGGGACCCCTTCTTGCGAGTGCAGCACCATGATGGATATGAATTCCTAACGATCCCCTATAATCCGCAAACTGGAGAGCTGCTTCAGGCCCGCGATACTGCTGGCGGGAAATTTTTCTATGATCTGCATTATACGCTGAGGACTGGCATTTACGGAGCAACACTTATTGCTGCGGCGGGTCTGGCCCTTCTTGTAACAGTTGGGTCAGGAATTATCATTCATTTGCGAGGACTGGTTTCGGATCTGCTTCTGGTAAGGCCTTTCGCATCAAGACTGCGTGCATGGTTGGACGTACATGTCCTCGCTAGCGTCCCTTTCATCCCGTTCGTTATCATGATGGCCTATACGGGCACGTTCATTCGCGCACGAACGCTCTTTCCGCCTGTATCGTACATCAGTTCTATCCATAATATTGTTTCACCGCATCCAACCGAGTTGGTGCCACCGAAGAAAAAACGAGAGTTTCCGGTCAGTCCTTCTCTCCCGCCTCTTCTCCAGGAAGCTGAAAAGACACTCGGTAAAGACCAAACGAGTTTTATTCTATTCCTGCCCCAAAGCCTTCTCTTCAGTCGATTGGACATGTCTGTCCCCCGACTGAAGGGAGAACATGTAGATTTTAGCCCGGTTGATGGACATTTTTTACGTCATGTTCTGCTTTCAACGCCAGTCACGCAAACGCAGCAACTCATGGAAGGCATTCACTATGCCCGTTGGACAGGGCCGGGATTACGGTGGCTGTATTTCCTGTCCGGCATCATGGGCGCCGTGATGTTCGCAAGTGGGTCAATCATTTTTCTAATGAAGCGGCGGAAGATGTCCGGCCTGCGTGTCATTTTCCGGGTCGCCGAAGGGCTTACGATTGGCTTTATTCCCGGATTTCTTCTGGCAACACTTGCTTTTTTCTGGGCCAACAGGCTTTTGCCGGTATTTTTGCCTGAGCGTCATTTGGCAGAGGTCCACTGTTTCTTTACCATTTGGGCCCTATGCACTGTGACTGGTCTGATCTGGTCCCTAC
Organism: Gluconobacter sp.; assembly: GCF_047723935.1. Lineage (NCBI taxonomy): Bacteria > Pseudomonadati > Pseudomonadota > Alphaproteobacteria > Acetobacterales > Acetobacteraceae > Gluconobacter > Gluconobacter sp. Next base: position 1,968 of record NZ_JBDOBO010000063.1, on the reverse strand, counting down.
TCCATCACTCACGACGAGGGTGGAGGATGCAATTAAGTGCACTGGCCTTCCTCAGTATTTGCCTGACACCGTTGGACTTTTTTACACGTCCCGGCGCGTCCATTTTTCATGCGCCAACAGTTTTTGCGGCTACGGATCTGTGCGCCCTCTTTTTTGGGTTGGTCACTCTTGAGATGGTGCGTCGTTTGTGAGTCTTGCTCTTTGCATGGTGTTCTGGCTGCTGGGGCTTGGCTTACAGGCAGCATGCGAACCTAAAATGCTACGATTTGCGCGCTTGCCTGAGGAGATCTTACCTAGACCAGTAAGGATCGGACGGGTCGTTTTTCCGCTTCTGGGCTTTGTTATTGCCTTTTGGCGTGAACCGATCACCGCTATCTTCCTTTGGGTGGCAGCCTTTTCAATGGCATCTGTTATCGTTGCTTTGGTTTGGGCAATACTGGCCCGATACCAGGAGTTGAAACGATAACAGACAGTTTTCCTTATTACCCCTTTTGGGGTGAATACCAGAGACCAATACCGCCGATCAGTGCAGTAAATGCAACATAGATGGCCGGGGCGAGCGGTGTATGTGGCGTCAGGGCAGAAATAATAGCGGGGGTAAGGCCCCCAAAGATTGCGTATGAAATATTATAGGATAGTGAGAGCCCAGAAAAGCGGACCTGAGCGGGGAATGCGCGAAGCATTCCGACAGGAACGAGTCCTACAAATCCACAACACAGGCCGCTAAATGCCGCCCAGGGAGCAAGGGCTCCGGAGAGCAGCGGAAAGAGTGCGTAGAGCCCGAAGCCTCCCAAAGCCAGCATCAGACCGCAAATGAGACTAAGTAGTTTGAGGGGCACGATGTCTGTCAGCGCACTGACCAGAACTACAGAAATTGTCAGGCAGAGTGTGGCAGCAAGGCTTGCCAGCATGGTTTGAGAAGGTGACACATGATGAAGGGTCTGCATCAGAGGCGGCATCATGAGAACAAGCACCACGATGGCTGCTGTCAGCGTCCACGTTGTCATCATTGAGCATAAAATAGCGCGGCGATGGTCACGTAGCAGAAGTTTTACCGGCATGGCTTCAGCCGTTTTAGCGGTCGCATGCATTTCCCGGAATACCGGGGTTTCTTCCAGCCATCGCCTAAGAAACATTGCCCCAAAACCGAAAATACCACCTAGAACGAAGGGAATGCGCCAGCCCCAAGTGGACACCACATCAGGTGGAAATACGGCGTGTAGCAAGAGAATAACAACGGATCCAAGGAGAATACCGCCCGTAAGTCCACCAGTGAGAAGGCCTGTTGCAAGGCCAACACGGTGGCGGGAAGCATGTTCAGAGACGAAAACCCATCCTCCAGGCGCCTCACCACCGATTGCAGCGCCCTGCATGATGCGCAGAACAAGCAAAATGAGTGGGGCGATAACTCCGAGTGTCTGATAGCCGGGCAGAAGTCCCATTAACAGCGTTGGGAGTGCCATAAGCAGTACACTAAGAGTAAAGACCTTCTTTCTGCCCGCAATATCTCCAAAATGGGCCATGATGAGGCCACCTACTGGGCGTGCCAGATAGCCAGCACCAAACAGACCAAAGGCCTCGGCCTGTCGCAGCCATTCAGCTTGGCTGTCCGGGAAGAAATGAGCGGCAATCAGTTTTGCGAGAAATGCAAAAATAACAAAATCATAGAACTCCAGCGCTCCTCCCAGTGAAGCCAAAGCTAGAATACGAAGTTGGGAAGAACTGAGAGGCGCAGGTGCCTGACTGGACGACATGAAGTAACGTTTCCTATACACGGAAAGGTTCCAGCGGGGTGCTGGAACAAAAGGATTTGATATTATACAATAATTTGTTTCAAAAAGTCTATAATCTCTGAAATAATATACAATTTTGAAATCTTAAAATATCATTTCCCATCGCTTCGTTGTCTTCTGCTTGTCGTGTGATTTAACTGAGTTCAATGGTATAACAGTGAATGTATCTTATACA
>NZ_JBDOBO010000062.1:0-13090 GCF_047723935.1 Gluconobacter sp. | reverse complement strand
CAAGCAAATTGCGAACGGGGAAGGTTTGTCCAGATGCCTGTGCCGAGAGGTCTGTTATGACCCATAGCACTGGAACTTTTGAGCTGTGCCCCAGACACACAATAATGACCTCTGCCCGATCCGCAGACGGGGAAAACGCACCCTCACGCCCGCTATGCTGAAGGCGCGTGACGAACTACTCGATGTTCCCCCGGACTATCCGGATAAATATGCGGTCCTGAATACAATCAGGGCCTTGCCCCGTTCTTTTCCATTGACGCGCAGCGCACGCGGGCTGCTGGAACGGATGATCGAGAAAACCCGGCCAGAGAGTTGGGAGCTGCTCTCAACCCCTTTTATCTACGCTCATAACGCGACACTAATGTCCTGGACGGGACTGTCGCTTACGGCTTTGAGGCGAGCGGTAAGAGAATTGGCCGAGGCGGGGATGATCGTGCCCTGTGATGGACGGAACGGCCAACGGGGGCGGCGCTGGCAGGGACAGGACGGCATGTCGCAGGTTGGATTCAGTCTGGCGTCTCTGCGCTATCGCTGGCCGGACCTACAGGCCCAGCTTGAGATTGGTCGACGTCAACGCGCTGAAGTGGCGTTTCTGCGTGACGCAATTGCCGATCTGAATGAGCAGGTGCGTGTGGCGGCCGAGCTGCAGGGTGATGAGGCGACAGCCTCGGAAGCCGCACGTATCATGCGCTTGCGGCGTGGTACGGACCTGATCGACACACTGGTCAGCTACCACGACACTATGAAAGCGCTCTGGGCGCGTGTGAAACCTGTGGAAAAACCTGCGGAAAACCGCGCCAGCAAGTCGTTAAAAACTGCACAGTGTACCCCTAAAACGGCACCCATGGATGGTCAATCTGGCACCCATTATACAAAAAGAAATAACAAAAAACCTAAAGAGGTTGTTGTAGTAGCGCCCACAGGGCGCAATCGCATTGAGACAATGCGGTGTGCGAGGCAGGTGTCTCACCGAGAACCATCCGAGGGGCTGGAGGCATCCATCCTACGGGGTTTCCCAGGCACCAGCACGTTCTTCCTGACCGTGTGCCCGGCCTTGCGGGATCTGTGCGCTTCGGCGACACCCGATCGTGCCCAGCTCACAGATGCGGCCGAACTGCTCTCCGGTCAGATCGGCATTGGCTATCAGTCGTGGAAAACCGGCTGCACCGCTCTGGGCCGGTTCGAGGCGGCTGTCGCTGTCATAGTCATGGCGACAAGGAAAGATCAGGGCGAACATATCCGGCACCCCGATGCGTATTTCCGGGCGCTGGTTGAGCGTGGCGTGCGTGGGACACTCCATCTCGACCGCAGCCTTTACGCCCTGAAGGACACGCTGGCGCAGGACGTGTCGCAAATGCCAATCCGTTCGATCAACCGGGGCAAAACAGCGTCACAACCGATGCGCATACAATGAGGGAAAGGGCCGGATGGTTCGGCTCCCTAAAAGGACTGCCCTTATGAATTTTTGGAAACGACACAAGGATCGCACAGACTACCCAGCCCCGGACATACGACAGACAACAGCCCGCGCATTTCGGTGCCAACGAAAGGAGGTTTCTCATGCGATGGGATATTCGCCCAACATCAGGAATCTGATCGCATCTGGCCACGCGGCACCGCAAATCGCCTGCCAAGCCGTGTGAGGAGACGATTATGCCAGCATCTATCACCACAAGTCCAGCAACCGTTCCGGCAGATGTATCGGTGGCGTTACGTGATCTAACAACCGCTTGCCGAGCGTGGCCATCACCTCTGAGCTTCCGTGGAGGCCCAGATGGCGGACCCGTCTTTCTTCCGGCGGATGTAGGGCGGGCGGACACATTGTGTCACCATATTCTTGATCCGCACCAGTCAGATCATCAGCTTTACGTTTTGTGCGCCTTCGCTCTGTTAGGTTTAATTTCGATACCGATGTGGTTGCTATGGGCTTACCGGTTGATGCGGTCGTGCATGTTCCTGATCACGCGGCTTGTCAATCGCAGTCATAGGAGCGAGCCAACTGCACCAGGTTCTGGGGATCAAGATGACTGAAAAGCGACAACCGCAGCGATCTTTATTGGTTTCCCGAGATGCTGGATTTAGCCGGGCGGGCAGATGATCTGGCTACTCGACTGGAGGAAGCGTTACCGCGCCGCAAAGCAACGAGCGATCTAGATAGGGCTGGTCCTCTAGACGGCGCATCGGACGCTCCAATCGCACTGGCGACCTGCCCAGAAAGCAATGTTATTGCAACTGTCCTCGACGACCCGACCGCCTCTTACTGGCTTAAACGCGCACTTTGGAGCGCTCTGAACTGCGATCCAGTCGATGTCGCCAACGACTGCGAGCATCTTTCTGCCCTGCTGGGAAAGTGGGCGGACCGCATGCTGTCTGCTGCCATTGAAGAACTTGGCGGCCACCCTGATTATGAAAGTCTCTAACATGTTTAAAAAACTTGCCGTTGCCTGCTCCCTGATCCTTTGTGGTTGTCAGGTAGATTCAGGTCATTTCCATACCAAGATACTCGGTGAAAACCCGAGTTATATTGACGTTAATTTTCGTTGTGATCCAGAAAATCGTGCACAGCAAACGTGTTCAGACCTCGTCGGTCGTCTGAATCTTGCCAGTAATAATCAGGGAAACAGTGCTGTGTTCCGTGGGGGGATTGTACACCATGTCGGTCCTGATGGGCACCTTAAGGTCTTTGGTGACAACACGTCCTTTACTTTATTTACCCACTCGCAACGAGTAGAAACAGAAGTTCCAGTCACGTTCAGCCTGACTGTGACACCCGATTTGACTGAGGGAAGTGAACACAACGGATTCATTGTGGAGCGCGCAATAACGTTGAAAAAGGGGGTAAACTTCGTGTCTCTCGGGGCAGGAAATGGTATGTTGGAACTAACTTTTCACCCTGAGCCCCACCTTATTCCCTTGACGGTTTGGTGATGACGCAAAAACGGTTGGAATTCATGGGTGAAAATCATACGACCGAAAGCTCGACGGGCGACTACACGGTTGGTTCGGATTCCACTGTGCCCTCTTCCCGGTTCATCGAACCGGAGATTCAGCGACATAGCGTAATTGTTGCGCCAACCTGCACCGGAATGTCATTCGCAAAAGAGGCCCCGGAGAAGCACGATGACTGACAAGAATGCGATCGGGCAGGCGATGAGTGAATACACGCTCTATCGGGTCTGCAATGGGACAATTTCGGATGTGGTGACGAACCTATCTGCCCTCACTGAGAGAGATGCTTGGGAAGCCGTGGCGCGGTTTCATAAAGCCAAACCAACACCGGCCATACTCCGATCTTTAAAAAACGCATATCGTCTATGGCCCGTTGCAGATGAAGGGAAAATTCAATGACCGATGCCAAAACGACCGAAAACCCTTGGAAAGTTCCCATGTGCATAAAGCTCCGGACGAACGCCACGTCGTTCGGGTTTGATCTGGTAAAGACTCAGGAGCCTACGGTGATTAAGGGGCCGGCCAGAATGGGTATGTCCCTTCTTATGCGACGGAATAACGCTAAAATGGAAGAAATCCATGACTGACACGGATGCGATGCCTTTCAAAAACCACGGAATCCTGCCAGAGACCCTGCGTTCTGCTCATGCGCTCAGCGCTAGATACTCAGGGAATATTTCGACTTATGTCCATCAACGCTGACCAGCACCCCCCCCCCGATGAACTCAAACGGATGACGGCTACGATCGTTAAGGGATTTCTCGCCGGGAACCCACTGGATGCGAGCAAACTTCCCGCGTTGATCAAGCAGGTTTATACGGCTCTGGAAGAGGCACACGTACCTATGGAGCATCCGGAGCTGGAGCCGGAACCGGAAATTCCGGCGGTACCAATAGATCAATCCGTTTTCCATAATTATATTATTTGTCTCGAAGATGGCCGTCGCATGAAGCTCCTGAAGAGCCATCTACGGCGGATATACAACATGACACCGGACGAATACCGGGAAAAATGGGGGCTGCCGCCAGATTATCCGATGGTGCCAAAAGCGTATTCTGAGAAATGCGCGGCCAATGAGTATAAACGGAATCACGGACGCGAAATGCCAGTGCGGCGCAAGAAGGACCCAAATCAAGCGCCTATGCTGAAGGTTGCACCACCCAAATCCAAATGGAAACGTAAACGGCAAGACTAGGCACCTAACGGAAATCCCGTGATCTGGTTTCGAGATCACGTCCATTGGCTTCGCTCAAACGGGAAAGCATCGGTTGCAGGTCTTCAACAAAGCGCACAACAACATGGATCACTTCGCCCTCACGCTGGAGGAGGCCATGAGCGCCAATGAACCCTGATCCTACGATAATGGCCCGTTGAGCTGTGATCCGATCTTTCCAGAAAACCAGATTGGCTGTGCCTGTTTCATCTTCGATCGTCATAAACATAACGCCATTTGCAGTGGATGGCCGCTGGCGCATCAGCACGAGCCCGGCAATCCTAACGAACGCGCCATCACGAGCCTGCGCGAGATCGGAGATGGGCGTAATTTCCTGTCGTGCAAGCGCGTTGCGCAGGAAGCTGATCGGGTGCGCACGCAAGCTCAGCCCTGTCGCATGATAGTCTTCTACGACCGCGCTGCCTGGTGCAAGTTCGGGCAGGTTCGGCTCTGGCTCCCACAATTCTGGGGTTGGCGAGTTCCGTCCCCGGTCGGCAGCCTCGAATAATGGCAATGGGGCCGCGCCAAAGCCCTTGAGAGTCCACAGAGCCTGCCGCCTGTCGAGACCCAGTGCCCGAAAGCCATCTGCTTCCGCCAGTTTTTCCAGCAAGGTGAGCGATACGCCCGATCGCCTCCAGACATCTTCCAGACTGTCGTAACCTGCTCCACGTGCGAGGATCAGTCTGGCCATAGCATCACAGGACAGGCCCGACACCAACCGGAAACCCAGACGAACGGCCTGTCGCAGTCCATCGCGCGTGATCTCTAATGTGCAGTCCCACCGCGAAGCATTGATACACACCGGCCGGACTTCCACACCATGCTCGCGCGCATCGCGCACGATCTGGGCCGGGGCATAAAATCCCATGGGCTGGCTGTTGAGCAGGGCGGTGCAGAACACATCCGGGTAGTGGCGTTTGAGCCATGCCGAAGCATACGCGATCAGTGCAAAACTCGCCGCATGGCTTTCGGGGAACCCATACGCGCCGAAGCCTTCAAGTTGTGTCCAAATTCGCGCAGCGAACGCGGGATCATAACCGTTGGCAATCATGCCGCTCAGTAGCCGCTCTTTCATGTGATGAACGCCACCCGTGGAACGGAAGGTTCCCATCGAGCGTCGGAGCTGATCCGCCTCGCCCCCCGTAAAGCCCGCGCAATGCACGGCCACCTGCATCGCCTGCTCCTGAAAGAGCGGGATGCCGAGTGTCTTGCCCAGTATACGCTGCAGGGCAGGGCTCGGGCAGTCTGGCGCTTCTTCTCCCGCCCTACGCCGTAAATAGGGATGCACCATGTCGCCGGTGATGGGGCCGGGGCGCACAATGGCCACCTGCACGACAAGATCGTAGAACGTAGCGGGCTTTGTGCGCGGCAGCATCGCCATCTGCGCGCGGCTCTCGATCTGGAACGTCCCCAGCGTATCGGCCCGGGCTATCATCTGGTAGGTCGCGAGGTCTTCAGGCGGGATCGCTGTCATGTCGAGCATGCGGTGGTAGCGCGCGTGGATGAGCTCAAAACAGCGCCGCAGACAGCCGAGCATGCCCAACCCCAGCACATCGACCTTCATCATGCGCATCCGGTCGATGTCATCCTTGTCCCAGACCAGGGTCTGGCGTTCCGCCATGGCGGCGGGGCGCACGGGCACCAGTTCGTCGAGCCGGTCAGCGGTCAGCACGAACCCACCGGGATGGGTGCCATACTGGCGCGGAAATCCCACCAGCAGACGGGCAAGCTGCAAGACCATGCCAAGTCGCCTGTCGCCAGCAGACAGGCCGATCTGTGCCAGCCGCTCGGCAAGCAGGGCCTCGTCGTGCAGGACACTGGCCAGATGTTTCGACATCTGGCCCAGAAGATCCTCTGGCAGACCGAATGCCCTGCCGACTTCCCGCAGCGCCCCTTTAGGCTGGAAACGCATCAGAGTGGCGCACAGGGCCGCGTGAGAGCGACCATAGCGCCGATATATCCACTGGATGACTTCCTCTCGACGGTCGGCTTCGAAATCCACATCGATGTCAGGTGGCTCCTGCCGCTCTTCGGAAACAAAGCGTTCGAACAGAAGACCGGAGCGGACGGGATCAATGGCAGTGATCCCCAGCACGTAACACACGGCAGAATTGGCGGCTGAACCGCGGCCCTGGCATAAAATGCCGCGAGAACGGGCATAGGCGACAATGGTATTCACCGTCAGGAAATACGGCGCATATTCAAGACGCGCGATCAGGGCCAGTTCGTGGTCGAGCTGCTGGCGCACATCGGCCGGTGTTCCGGTTGGATAGCGGTAGGGCACCCCGGCCCTGACGAGGCGTTCCAAGGCGTCCTGGGGTGTTTCGCTGCCGCCATCGGTCTCATCGGGATATTGGTAGCGCAGATCCTCAAGGGAAAACTGGCAGGCGGCGGCGATCTCCTGGCTGCACACCAGAGCGTCCTCATAACCGGGGAACAGGGCATGGATCTCGCTCGGGCCGCGCAGGTGTCGGGAGAGATGCCGGGTACGCTCCGCTCCCAGTGTTGCGAGAGTGCGGTGGCAACGAATGGCCGTCATCACATCATGAAGAATCTGGCGGGACGGATCATGCCACAGCACATCTCCCGTAACGACGGGACGCACGCCATTTTGGACACAAAGCCGCGCCGTCCATGCCAGCCGTGCGCTCTCATGCGCCTCGAAACGCCGTGTGAGCGCGACATAGGCTGGGCCGTCGTCTTTCTGGCGGGCCAATTCTGCTAGTCGCGTCATGTCGGCTGGCAGACGCAGATCATCGGTCGGCAGCAGGATCAGCACCAGATTGCGCGCGTCACGCGCCAGATCCTGCCAGCGAAGCTGAAACGCGTCATGCGGACCGCGCCGTGCGCCTAACGTCAGCAATCGACACAGAGATGCCCAGCCATCCCGATCCCGCGGGTAAGCCAGCAGGGCAGCTCCGTCTTCCAGTTCCAGCCGTGCCCCCGGAATAAGGCGGATACCCTGCTCGCAGGCCGCATCGTGGGCACGCACCAGTCCGACTACCGAATTGTAATCCGTAACGCCCAGCATCGTGTAGCCCAGAGCTTTGGCTTGTCGCATCAGCTCATCGGGGTGGCTGGCGCCACGAAGGAACGAGAAACAGGTTGCCACCTGCAGTTCGACATAGCCTCCCTTATTCACGACGGGCCTCGGCTGGATGGGGATGGGCCGACGCCGTGTGGCTGCCCGTATCCTGCGCACGACACAGGACAAAGCCACAGCGTTCAAGATGGGCGACCAGTCGTTCAGCGACCAGCCGGGCCATCAGCTCGTCCGCATCATGCACCCGGCGGCGTCCGTCATGGCAAAGTGCGTGCATAAGGGCATCGGCGATGTCGTCTGTACGGGCCGGACGCAGGCCGGGAGGGTCTGGCGGGCGCTGCATCAGAAAACCCCGTGCAGGAACCACACGGACCGCCCTTTAGCCGGACCCGTGCCATCATGAGCAACGAACAACCAGAAGCGTTCGCCCTCTACCGTCTCGGCTACCCAGTAATCGCGCGCGCAGCCCCCCTGAGGATCATGCCACCAATCGCTCCAGACCCGTTCCGGGCCGATCAGCCCCCGAATGGTATGAGTGGCACGCCTCCAGATGAAGGCTTTGGGGGCACCGTCCGGCCAGAACGCCGTAACGGTAAGGGGAGCTGGGGCGGGGAGTAACCGGGCAGGCCGAGGCCCATGAGGGCCGACTGGGGAGTGTTCCCCCATACTCTGCACACGCTCACACGCGGTATAAGCCTGCTCACGTTCGGGAAACTGGCTGGCTCCATCGTGCAGGCGCGAGAGGCTTTGAATCCCGACCCGTCCCCCAAGGCGATCAAGGAGGGCAGGCAGACCTGCGGGATCGGTGGTGGGCGTCAGCCAGTCCCGGTTGGCCGGGGCATCCAGTGGGGTCGTTTCTGTCGCACTGAGGGTAAAGGCTTCAATCCCGAAGCCTGGTTCGATGGTTTCGATCCGCTCCGCCAGAAGCCGGTTCAGGCGGACAGGATCGGCACTGGCGTTCGACAGTCCAATCTGAAGGTTCTGGAGTGTGCCATCGACCCGCATGCACTGCACCTGCAGCTGGCGTGCACCGTGCCCCCGCCGGTTCAGGGTGCCTGACAGTTCCGCCACGAGTTTTTCCAGAGCGCGGGCAATGGCCGGAGCCGTGCTGATTGGTTCAACCAGTGTGCCGGAAGCGCGAAAGGACTGTGGCGCCATCCTGAAAGAGAGGGGTTCAGGCAGCCGTCCCATCGCCTGATCAAGCCGGTCGGGCAGGGCCTGCCCGAAGCGGCGGGCCAGAGGAGCACGGGGCATGTCCAGAAGCTGGCCGACACGCACAAGGCCCAGACGGCGCAGGGTTGCCAGTGTCTCAGGCTCAAGTCGCAGACTGGCCAGAGACAGTCCGCGCAGGACACTCTCCTGACCTCCCGGGGGAATGAGGGTGATGGACCGGTGGCTGCTGCGGGCGACAGCCGCCGCCATGGCTGCTGTATCTGCTATCGCGATCCGGGCAGAATAACCGGCCTTTGTAAGACGGGTAAGCAGGCGGTCAGCCATCTGGTCCTCGCCTCCAAAAAGATGATCACAGCCAGTGGTCTCCACCCACACACCATCGGTGCCATCTGTGGCCGTGAGGGGCGACAGCCACTGGCACCACAGGGTGAGCGTCTCCAGTGTGGCCTGATCGGTGGCAGGCTGGGCCTGTGCCACGTGCAGCTCCGGTTGCATGGCCCGGGCCTGTGCCAATGGCATCCCGCGGCAGATCCCCAGTCGCAGGGCTATGGGATCTGCCGCTGTCACCAGAAGTCGGCCACGCTCAGGCGCGTAGAGCGCCAGTCCGGTGCGTGAATGGGATGGCTGCTGTTTCTGGTGTCGCTCGATTGGCCAGAGGGGCAGCCACAGGGAGAGAATACGTTGGGTCATGGCGTGTCGGGGTAATGATCCAGGTGCCGCCCGGCCCACCGCGATGCCGCAGCAGTTCGACAGCCCAGCGCTCTGCGCCGGCAACCGGAGAAAAGGAGGAGAGGTCGGTGCGTAGCGTTGAGGGGCTGGCTCCGATTCGCCAGCGGGTCATGCTGGCGCTGGCTGGCGGATCATTCTGAGCCCCCGCCGTGCGACAGAGCAGGAAGCCACTGACATGACTTCGACTGGCGGCCAGCACGAGGCGGCGGGACTGGGTGAGAGAGAGCGGGGTTCGAATATCCGCGACCAGAGCACAGACCCCGCGTTCGTTCAGCACGTCCTCGCAGAGGGCTTCCAGACCGCCCTTGCGGGTGGTGACGCAGAGCAGGCGACCGGGATTGAGACCGGACTGGCGGATGCCCGGGGCGGACAGGTCAGGGTAATCCTCGCTGGCCCAGATCACCGGCCCGGTGGTGCGGGCCAGCACATGAGCGACGAAGGCTGCTGAGCGGGAGGAGAAAACACTATCTCGTCCGGCGCTGAACACCTCATGCACGCAGCCTCGTGCAAGACCACCGTCCAGATGCGTGTCGATGGCCGCAAACCCGGTTGGTAGCCGCTCGGCCGATGCGGGTTGGGGGGCTTCCATCCGGCGAATTTTCTCGCACAGAAGATCCAGCGTATCAGTCTTGTTCTGGTGCATGGGGTCGCTCCTTTACCCCTCATGGCTACACCGGAACAAAAAGGGAACGCAAGCCTTTTTGACGCACGCATAAGTCCGGCGTCGCTATCCGTCTGATCTGGCAAAGAAAACTGAAATGCCAGTTTTTTGTGACTCGGTTTTTATGGTTTTGGAGCCCGCACAGACAGCAATATCGGTGACAAAGTAAGGCTTTTATGGTAAAATCCCATTTGTAATCAGGGGAACTCTCGATCATGACAATCTCTCATGAAGACATCATGCGCCGGCAGCAGGACGTTCAAGATGCTCTGGCCAGTGCCGCCCGGGAAGGGCAGCCGATCCCTGCAGAGGCAGCGGCAGATATGGAAGCGTACGCGCGGGGAGAAATCACGACAGACGAAATCCGTCGGCGCGCCATGGCCCGACTGCAGGCTGATCCCCGTTATAAGAAAACCAACAGAGCAGCATAGCTCGGGTGGCTGATCCTTATCTTCAGTCCGATGGACTCACCTTAATCAACAAAGTTGGAATAACCGATGATCCGCAGCTTCTTGCGGAAATGGAAGCCATTCATGTTGCCGCCCGCGAACTGGAAATCCGTGGAACTGGTTATCCCGACAGGCAGGGCGTTGATTTTCTCAAAGCCATTCATCGGCATCTTTATCAGGATGTGTATGAGTGGGCGGGCGAATTCAGGCAGGTCAACCTCTCGAAACAGGCGTTTATCCAGAGTGATGACGCCACGACTTTTTCACACCCTTCACGGCTGACGCTGGAACTGGGGCAGCTTTTCGAACGGCTTGCCGCACAGGACAATCTGAAAAATCTTTCCCTAGCCCTCTTTGTCGAGCGGCTGACGCCGCATTTCATAGCGCTGAATCATATTCATCCCTTCCGGGAAGGGAATGGCCGGACGCAGACCCTGTTCTGGCGCAAGATCGCCAGAGACGCCGGGCATGAGCTTTCCTTTTCGGTTATTTCACGCGAGCGTATGATCGCGGTGTCGATCGCAGGTGAACTGGGTAACACCGCATCCGTGAAGCATATGCTATCCGACGCCATTGATCCTATCCGCAGTGCCGCCTTGCAAAGGGCCATTACGTTTTTGGAGAACGCCCGTAAAAAGGGAAGTCCGGTTGAGTGGCAGGAACGGTTCATCGCGACAACGGCACCGGGTCAGGCTTACGAAGGCCAACTGATCGGAAAGAATAGCCAGGAATTTCTGTTCGCATCCAGTGAGGGCCTATACGTTGGATGGACCAAAGACCTTCCCCAAAATGGCAAAGATATTGCCCCGGGAAACTTAGTTGCCTTTGAAGCCTCACAGTCTTCCTCAGGTGCCCAGCAACGTGATCAATTTCTGTCGCCTTCGACAGATGTGCACCGTAACCGCCAGTTATCACCCACACTGCGGCCGACCCGTGACTGGCCAGAGCCAGACTGATCACTGCGCGAGTTACGCTTATCTCCCAGCGGTTTTCCAGGCATTGAGCGAGATGATCTTACGCGCGACCAGATCCTGACGAGCCGACCCGGTATCGTTGCTGACAACGGTACCCGGACGAGCTGGATTGGCTTTACGGAAGGCATCAAACACCTTGCCAAAAGCCCCCCATGCACCTGCTATCCAGTGCCCCCCATGCCAGACCTGGTATAGAATTCTGCCTGCGGTTTCCCGCCTGGCACGGAAAGCCGGATCATTCAGTCTTTGCTCCACAGTTGTATTCTGTGTGATCTGATCGATCTGGAACCGCTCATCCTCTGCCTGTGCCAGAAGATGCAGAAAGGTATCAACCGCTTCCTGCAGGGAAAGCCGGGCCTGTTCCTGGAGTTCGTCTAAATCTGCGAATATCGAAAAATCGAAGCCTCTTGCTTCGGTCCGAACGGTACGGGCAGCCTCCCGCCTGACGGCCTCGGCTTTACGGGAAAAGCGCAGACCTGCGGCACGGAGTGTTGCGGCAACAGTCTCAGTATCCGGCGTGAGCTGAATGACCGTCTCAACCGTCCGTTCCGCCAGCTTTTCACGACCGAGGCGGCGGACTGGGGTGGATAATCCCGCACCGACCTGAATAGGATTATCTGCGCTCATCTCACAGCTATGACAGCAATCACTTTTACCTCACAGTTATATTTCGAACGAAGGGTCCAGTCTGATGGCATCAGACTGGGTTTTTTATTCCTGAGATTAGCTACCAATGCTGCCGTGTGTTTTCACTGCGGAATTCGACAGGGAGTGATGCCAGACCTTATTCCCATTGAAGATTATGGAAAGCTGTTTCTCAGATACGTGGAAACCAGAGGAGAATATGTCATAGTAAAGGATAAAGTTTGTGCCGTCCTCCTTAATTTTCTGGTCAATTGTCGCAGTAGTTTCATTCTTGATGGATTCATAACCCATTGATATTCAAGTGGCTTGGAACGGCAAAACAGGGACTCTTCGCCCCCAGTTTCAACGGTGAAAGTTCTGAGTATCTGGCATAGTTTTCAAGACCGATAAAATGAAATATTAAGAGGCCAGCATTTTAACATTCTGTGGAGTGAAAAATGGATCATATTCATAGGCTTTATAGCTATTTCAACAAAGAATACTTAAAACGGGCTTATGCAATAGGCTGTATGTTTTTTTTGCTAATGTCTTTAGCCCTCATATTTGGTGCAATTAACACCAATGATGGTATTTTCCAAAAAATAAGTCATTTGATATTTATGATTGTTTATATGGCAATAATAACATTGATGTTCCCATTTTCAAAAATGCTTTGGGATAATACTAAGTCTTTTATTTTGGGTAATACAATACTAATAACTTCCGCTTTATTCCTATTTCCTGCAAAGTTTATTGTTAATGCTCTGCTTTGGTCTATGTCACTATTTCTTGGACCGGTTGGAATTGCATATGCATGGTACAAAACAAGATAATAATAAAATTATACTGCCGACACGTTTGATGAAGGGCATGTCGTCAGTCCTGTATCGGGTGCAGGGTGTCCCTACCACACTCCAAAGGCGGAGCCGGTTTGCCTAAAAGGAGTGATTCATGAAAGCACTCGCCGCAATTCGAGTTCAGAAGATTGCCAGCATGTCTACTATTCAAGCCGCAGAGGTGCACGGTCGGCGGCACGATGAGCCCAGTAGCAAGCGAGTGAATGCCTGCAGATCGTCCTTAAACTTGGAGGATTCGAAAAAACCTCCAAGTTTAAGCCGGACATTTCTGCTGTGCGGGCAGGTTAGTGACTTCAGAGGCGCAGACATACTTCTGGCAGACTTCCCCGATGAGACAGAAGAAGTCATCGGCGACAGAGGCTACGGTAATCCCCCCATAAAAAGAGTGACTTTTGAATGAGAATTTTCTCAGCGTAAG